>CAMCQL010000135.1 GCA_945877005.1 Chryseobacterium gleum | reverse complement strand
AGTGCATCGTAGACGCTGCTAATCGTTAACAAATCATTGTCTTTTACCTGAATGAAAACCTTGTTCGCTTCCAATCGAATGAGACTGCGTTTAATTCCCGTCACAGTGACATCATTCAAATTCGTGACTTCCCGCTCCCGCACCAATGTACTGTTTGGAAATTGAATCTCATTTAATGAATCGTTCAAAGAAACCGAAAAAGGAAGTGTTTCAGAATAATAGCCTTTTACATGAAGAACCAATTGATAATTTCCTGGTTCCATTTGGATTGGTAGCAAAAAACGACAAGAATCCAAAAACACACTGTCGACTACTTGAAGTTGTTCGCTTTCAACTTTAATAATCTTATAGTTCAAATTGAACTTTTCTTCACATTTCGAAAAACCTACTAAAATGTTTCCTTTTAATACCGTTTGTTTTTGTGCTATTAAAAGTATTGGAACTAAAAATAGAAAGAATAGTAACGTTCGCATAAATTGTAACAAAAAAGAATTTTAGAAAATGTAAGTCCACAAAAAAAGGCATCACGAAAATCGGATACCTTTAATATTTATTTTTAACTATTATTTCTTAGGAGCAGTTTCAGCTGCATCTAATTTTAATAATTCAACCATCACTTCTGAAGTTAAGTCTGTTCCACCTTTGAAATAAAGTGTCGCCGTTTCATCAATTACATAATTGATTTTCTTACGATCAGCTACTAAATCTACAGATTTTTGAACTCTTTTTAATATAGGCGCATTTAATTCTTCTCCTAAAGAACGAATTTGTTGTTGCAATTCTTGTTCTCTTTGTTGCATTGCTTGGTTCTTCTTTTGAATTCTCTCCTCTTCGTACTGTTGAACAACAGGAGTTAATTTATCTTTATCTTGTAAATATTTAGCATAAATTTTTTGTAATTCAGCTTCCATGTCTTTCAACTCTGCAATTCCTTTTTTCTCAAAATCACCAATTTGACCTAACGCAACTTTACGAGATGGAAGCGTATCCAATAATTTTTGAGTATTCACATGACCAACTTTTGTTTGTGCTTGGAAAGAAGCGATCGTACCTACAAAAGTAACTAATAGAACTAATTTTTTCATTTTTATTTTATTTATAGTAATTTAAACTTAGGTATCTACTTAATACCCATCTCTTTGATTACATCCTGACTCATGTCTAGTTTTTTATCTGCAAAAACTAAATTACTTTGATTCGCTTTGTCAAACACCATCGAATAATTACGTTTCGACGCCACTTTTTGCATAGCATCGTACACTTTATCCTGAATTGGTTTGATTAATTCTTGTCTCTTTTGAAAATACTCTCCACCAACTCCAAATCGCTTTTTTTGAATTTCCATCACATCATTTTCCAATTTTTTCAACTCTTCTTCACGTTTTTCTTTTTCTTCCGTTGGTAACAAAACCTCTTCTTTGTTAAATAAATCTTTCTTTTGATTTAAGACCGTGTATTTTTCATCAATGTCTTTTGTCCACTGGTCTGCTAACTTATCCAAGCGATCTTTTGCTGTTTTATATTCAGGCAACTTTGATAAGATAAAATCAGAATCAATGTAGGCATATTTTTGCGCGTGAGATTCAAAGGAAATTGTCAAAAATAAGCAAGCGATAAAAAATAAATACTTCATAATCAAATTCAAATTACAGTTCAAATATACATTATACTTAAAATTACAACTCCCCTAAATTCATACCAATGGTAAAATTCAATTTACCGTAATACCCATCTCTTAAAATGGAATCATCCGAACCACCTTGTACACGGTACCCTTGTGACTTAGGGTCCAACATATCAAATCCCCATCCATAATCAAGCCCAAGCATACCAAACATCGGAAGGAAAATTCGAATCCCTAATCCCGCAGATCGTTTGACATTGAAAGGATTGTATTTTTTTAATGTTTGAAATGTGTTCCCTGCTTCTGCAAATGCCAAAACATAAAAAGTTGCTTGTGGATTTAATGAAATCGGATACCTCAACTCCATCGTGTATTTTGAAATGATGGGATCACTCGAAGAACTTGATAAACTATTGTCGTTGTATCCTCGCAGCGCAATAATCTCACGACCACCTAACTGATTCATCCCAGATAATCCATTCCCCCCAAGTGTAAATCGTTCAAATGGTGTTAGTCCTTTCGAACTGCTGTATGCACCCATAAATCCAACCCCAATACGATTCATCAATACCAATTTTTTATCGTTGGTTAATGGCAAATACCATTCTCCTGTAAACTTCATTTTGTAGTACTCCAAATACTTATATTTTTCCTGTTGACTCGAAGTAGAAAAATCTCTGTCTCCATTAAATGCGGAGTATGGAAGTGAAGTCTTTGCAGTAAATGTTAAATTGGATCCCTCCTTTGGAAAGATCGGACTGTCAATGGAATTTCGTTGAAGTACATATTTCAAACTAATGTCATTCGCGTATCCTTGACTAAAACTTGGAAAATAATTCGGATAATTGGTTACATCGTAGTATTGATATCCTAACTCATAATAAGCACTAAAGAAATCATCTGGAAATTTCTTTCTTCTACCGATACCAACTCCAACCCCTGTAATGGAAATACCTCCATAATTTGGATCATTGGAAAGTAATCCTGTTCCAAATTGTGAATGTGTCAACCAAGAAGATAATGAATTTGGTTTTTTACCACCTAACCAAGGTTCAGTAAATGAGAAACTGTACGATTGGTAAAAAGTACCATTGGTTTGTGCACGTAACGATAATTTTTGTCCATCACCTGAAGGCAAAGGTTCCCATGCTCCTTTGTGGAACATATTTTGAAGAGAAAAATTATTGAATGTCAAACCCAAAGTACCAATGATTCGTCCTGCACCATATCCCCCAGATAATTCAATTTGATCCGAAGATTTTTCCTCCACAACATATTCAATGTCCACTGTTCCTTCTTGTGGGTTTGGTAAAGGATTGATTTGAAAAGCTTCATTATTGAAATACCCCAATTGAGAAAGTTCACGTTGTGTTCTTATAATGTCATTGCGACTGAACAAGTCTCCAGGTTTAGTTCTAATCTCTCTTCGAATAACGTGTTCATTTGTTTTTGTATTCCCTTTGATAATTACTCTCTTTACACGGGCTTCTTTTCCTTCAATAATACGCATTTGGTAGGAGATATGATTATCAACCACTCCTGTTTCTATTGGAATGACTTGAAAAAATAAGTACCCTCGGTCCATGTACAACGAAGAAATATCTCTTCCATCTTGACTCATATTTAAACGAGTTTCCAATGTTGATTTATTATATATATCACCGTATTTGATTCCAAGCACAGTGTCTAACATTCCAGTCGTAAATTTGGTGTTGCCAATCCATTCAATGTTTCCAAAATGGTACAAATTCCCTTCGCTAAATTTCAAATCAATCGCAAGGTGTTTTTGGTCTAATAAGTATACCGAATCTTTTTCTATTTGAGCGTCACGGTACCCGATGGAATAATATTTAGACAGGATTGCTAACTTATCTTTTTCGTAAGAACTTGAGGTAAATTTTGATCGTTTAAAAATTCTCCAAAAAGCCTTTTGTTTAGTATCTTTCATTGCTTTTCGGATTTTAAAACTCGAAAGCTGTTCATTCCCAACCAATGTGATCTGACCTATCTTAACTTTACTTCCTCTGGTCACTTTTATATTAAAAAGAGCAGCATTATTCATTAAATTATCTGGTTCTTGTGTAATGTCAACTTTTACACCATAGTAACCTTTTTCTCTGTAGTAACCTTTGATTTTTAACTGAGTTGATAAAGTTAAATTCTCAGAAATGGTTTTGCCAGAAAATAAATTAATAATTTCTCTTAGTTTGTCTGCATCTTTTTTACTTACACCGTCAAATCTAAAACGGGATAACTTAGGACGAGGAGTTAATTTAATTACAAGATAAACAACTCCTTTGATTTCTCTTTCTACTGAGATTTCAACATTTGTAAATAAATTTTCCTTCCATAAATTGGTAATTGCCTCTGTAATAGCATTCCCAGGTATTGTGACAGGAGTACCTTGGCGTAAACCGGCAATCAACTTAATGGATTGATGATCAAAATTATCGGCACCCTCAATACGGATTGCACCAATTTCAAATTCTTTCGGTGAAGAATAATCAATCGAAAAATCATTTCCAATTTCGTTTACTTGCGCAAAATAAAGGAAGGGTGAAAATAGTAAACAAATAAAAGGAATAAATTTCATGCGCTACTTACGAGGTTAATTGTTCTGAAGTTTTACCAAATCTTCGTTCTCTGGATTGGTAATCTAAAATCGCAAGATACAAATCGTCTTCTCTGAAATCCGGCCAAAGCACTTCAGTATAATAGAATTCTGTGTAAGCAATTTGCCACAATAAAAAATTACTGATACGTTGTTCACCACTTGTACGAACCAACAATTCTGGATCAGGAATTCCAACAGTAGTAAGATGAGCACTAATTAATTGATCATTGATATCAGAAATAGCAAGACTATTTGAAGTCACTTTTTCTGCAATTTGTTTGACAGCGTTGGTCAATTCCCAACGTGCACTGTAATTCAATGCTAAAATCAGTTGTATCCCCGTATTTTTTGAAGTGATGGAACGAATATTTTCTAGTTCTTCAATACAATAAGCTGGAAGTCCCTCAATATCTCCAATGGTTGTTAATCGAACATTGTTCTGATTTAATTCGTCTAATTCATTGGACAAAGTTTGAACCAATAGATTCATTAAACCGTCTACCTCCTCTTTAGGTCGGTTCCAATTTTCAGTAGAAAAGGTATACAAAGTTAAATAATTTACCCCCGCTTTTGTTGCGGCCTTTAAAGCTGCCCTTACTGATTCAACACCGATCGTGTGACCATATAAACGCTCTTCTCCCTGCTGCTTCGCCCAACGACCATTCCCATCCATGATGATCGCTATATGTTGAGGTACTTTTGTTTTATCTATTTGTTCAAATAGTTCCATAATCTAACTATCAGATTTTATCACGGTAAAGTTACAAATGTAATAAGGATATTTAATTTGAGGGCGAAATAGTTAACAATGCTTAACAAAAAAAGGGAACCTTTGGATTGGTCCCCTTTTTAAAGAGTTGTAATTTATACTAATCAGCTAAAATAATTAGCTTATTGCTTAACATTTCAACAACACCTCCGCCAATTTCATACGTTGCGATTTTCTTAGAAGCGTCTAATTTCAATTGTTTATTGATTTTCTTCACATCTTGCGCTGTTGAAAATTCAATTTTAACACTTCCTTTATCTAACGTAGAAATGATTGCAGCGTGATTATTCAACACTTGAAATAATCCTTCTGTACCTGGAAGTTGAACCGATACAGCTTCTCCTGTAAAAATTTTACTTTCAGGTGTTACGATTTCTAAATGCATAGTTCTTCGTTAATTTAATTAAAACGCTGCTGTATCAGCTAACATTTTCTTACCCGCTTCAATCACATCTTCGATGCTACCTTTCAAGTTAAATGCTGCTTCAGGGTATTGGTCCATTTCACCATTTAAGATCATTTCAAATCCTTTGATCGTGTCTTGGATATCTACTAATACTCCTTTGATCCCTGTAAATTGTTCAGCAACATGGAACGGTTGAGATAAGAAACGTTGGATACGACGTGCTCTGTG
>CAMCQL010000134.1 GCA_945877005.1 Chryseobacterium gleum | reverse complement strand
AAAATAATTTTTTCGTTGTTCATATCTTCTATATGCTCTTCCAATGTTTTCATTGGTTTAGATATCGCTACGCGTCCAGAACGAACAAACTCTAACAAACCAAATGGTTTCAACTCGGTGAACAATTCTTTGATTTCGTCTGGGTAACCTGTTTTTTCCAAAATGGTAAATTCAGATTCGATCGTTAAAATACGCGCGTGGTGTGCTCGCACAATTCGTTCTGCATCTCCACCACTAGCCAATGCTTTTGTTGGTAATTTATACAATGCAATTTCTTGGTAAACAACTTCATCGTCAGAGTGGTAAAAAGCTTTCACCACATCGATTTGTTTTTCAATTTGAGACACCACTTTACGAACGGTTTCTTTTGGTTCATTGACCACAATGGTGTAACGGTGGATTCCTTCTATTTCAGATTCAGAAGCAGTAATACTTTCGATGTTGATATTTCTTCGTGTAAAAATGATCGTGATACGATTCAACATCCCCACGCTATTTTCTGTAAATACGGATATATTATATGTTTTACTTTCCATCTTTTCTTAGTTTAAACGAATTTCAGCTACCGAAGCGCCAGTTGCTACCATTGGAAATACATTTTCTTCTTGCTCAACAACTACCTCTAATAAATACGCTGCTTGACTTGCTAACATCGTATCTAAAGCTTCACTTAATTCTGTGCGTTGGTCAATTTTTAATGCCTCAATATCGTAACCTTTTGCAATTTGTGTGAAATTAGGATTTACGATATCTGTAAAGGAGTAGCGTTTTTCAAAGAACATCTCTTGCCATTGACGTACCATTCCAAGGAAGTTATTATTCAATATCAATATTTTAATATCAATTTTAAATTGTAAAATCGTTCCTAACTCTTGGATGGTCATTTGGAAACCACCGTCTCCAATAATCGCTACCACCGTTTTGGAAGGATTCCCCAACTTTGCACCGATTGCAGCTGGTAATGCAAATCCCATTGTGCCCAAACCACCAGAAGTAACATTCGTATTGTGTGCTTTGTATTGGTAATAGCGCGATGTAACCATTTGGTGTTGACCTACATCTGTAACGACAATTGCTTGTCCATTGGTTTTTTCAGAAAGCATATTTACCACTTCCGCCATTTGTAAACGGTCGTGTTTTGGATGAATGGCATCTTCAATTACTGCTTCTACTTCTAATTTTTCAGCATCTCTAAATTCTTGCAACCATGCATCATGTGTACTTTTTTCCACTTTCGTAGTCAACAATGCTAACGCTTCTTTTGCATCTGCATGAATAGAAACTTCATTGGTTACTATTTTATTTAATTCTGCAAAATCAATATCAATATGAATAATTTTTGCTTGTTTTGCATAACGACTAACATCGCCAGTTACACGGTCATCAAAACGCATGCCCACTGCTAAAATTACATCCGCTTCATTCGTTAAAATGTTTGGCGCATAATTTCCGTGCATTCCTAAATACCCAGCATACAATGGATGATTTGGTGGAAAAGCACCTAAACCTAATAAGGTAGAAGCAACCGGAATTCCTGATTTTTCAACAAATTCTAATAATTCTTGTTCTGCATTTGCTAAAGTGATTCCTTGCCCAATTAAAATATATGGTTTTTTAGCAGCATTCAATAAAGCCGCTGCATCGTCAATTTTCGTAGTGTCCATTACAGGATTTGGGAAATAACTACGAATGTCTTTACACACTTCGTAATTAAAGTCCATCATGCCAAACTGCGCATCTTTGGTGATGTCTACCAAAACTGGACCTGGTCGACCAGAACGTGCTATAAAAAATGCTTTCGCTAAAGCAGCAGGAATATCTTGTGCTCTTTTTACCTGTACGTTCCACTTCGTAACTGGCATCGAAATACCGATTACGTCTGTTTCTTGAAATGCATCTGTTCCTAACAAATGCGATGCCACTTGTCCTGTGATACAAACTACTGGTGTAGAATCTATCATTGCATCTGCTAATCCTGTTATTAAATTAGTTGCTCCCGGACCAGAGGTTGCAAAACAAACTCCGCACGTTTCAGAAGTACGTGCAAATCCTTGTGCAGCATGAATCGCACCTTGTTCGTGACGCACCAAAATATGGTTTATTTGTTCTTTATAATCATACAATGCATCGTAGATTGGCATGATAGCGCCACCAGGATATCCAAAGATTGTATGAACTCCTTCGGCTACTAGGCTTTTTATTACGGCTTCTGAACCTGTTATCTGACTCATAATAGTTATTTATTTGGTCGATAGAAATCTGTATTTACTCTTCGTTCGACTTCAAAATTTAACATCTCATTTACTAGAGTAAACTCGCTATTAAATTTCTTGTCTGCCTCGATTAAACACATTTTCTATCTCTATATTTCGGTTTTATCCTTAATTTATTATTCGTATAATATACTTTTCTACTTTCTCCGTCCCTGAGTCTCTAATCTTAGGTTTAGGTTCCAAAAACTACTTATCCGTTATACACCCTTCGGAAGCAGTTGCAACGCATTTTGCATATTTATACAAAACACCTTGTGTTGCTTTTAAGGCTGGTTGTTTCCAATGTTTTCTTCTTTCTGCTAATTCTTCGTCGCTAACTTTTAATGTTAGGGTATTGTTTATAGCATCTATAGCGATGATATCTCCCTCTTGCACCAATGCAATATTTCCACCATCAATTGCTTCCGGAGTAATGTGACCTACTACGAATCCATGTGTTCCTCCAGAGAAACGTCCATCTGTAATTAAAGCAACGCTATTTCCTAAACCTGCACCCATAATTGCTGAAGTTGGCTTTAACATTTCAGGCATCCCTGGACCTCCTTTTGGACCACACATGCGAATAACCACTACTACACCCTCCTTGATTCTGCCATCTTTCAATCCATCAATTACAGTGAATTCATCTTCGAAAACTACTGCTGGTCCTTCAAAAAACTCTCCTTCATGACCACTGATCTTGGCAACAGCACCTTCTTCCGCTAAGTTACCGTATAACACCTGAAGATGACCGGTTGTTTTAATTGCTTTTTCTATTGGTAAGAAAACATCTTGCCCCACTTTAAAAGAAGGAAGTTCTGCTAAATTTTCAGCAACTGTTTTACCTGTTACAGTCAAACAATCTCCGTGTAACATGCCGTTTTCCAACATGTACTTCATTACTGCTGGAGTTCCTCCTACGTTGTGTAAGTCTTCCATCAATGATTTCCCTGAAGGTTTCAAATCAGCTAGAACAGGAGTAATGTTACTAAGTTTTTGGATGTCATCAATGGTCAGTTGAATCCCAACCGAATGTGCCATTGCAATTAAGTGCAATACTGCATTGGTTGAACCACCAAGTACAACAACAATTCGAATCGCATTTTCAAATGCTTTTCGAGTCATGATGTCCCTCGGTTTAATGTCTTTTTCAAGAAGATTTCTTATTGCTTTTCCTGCTGCATCGCATTCGTGTTTTTTATCCGCACTTAATGCAGGATTAGAAGAGCTGTAAGGTAAACTCATTCCTAACGCTTCAATCGCAGATGCCATGGTATTTGCAGTGTACATACCGCCACAAGCTCCAGCACCTGGACATGCATGTTTAATGATTCCTTTAAAATCTTCAGGAGTAATTGCATTGTTCATTTTCTTTCCCAATGCTTCAAACGCAGAAACGATATTCAATTTCTCTCCTTTCCACTCACCGGGTGCAATCGTACCTCCATACACCATAATTGCGGGTCTGTTTAGTCGCCCCATCGCAATCAAAGAACCTGGCATGTTTTTATCGCATCCCATAACAGCAATCAGTCCATCGTAATATTGAGCACCACAAACTGTTTCAATAGAATCTGCAATAATGTCTCTAGAAATCAATGAGTAACGCATACCTTCAGTACCATTTGACATCCCATCACTCACACCAATTGTATTGAAAATCAATCCTACTAAATCTGCCTCTTGAATCGAAGACTTAATTTGTTTTGATAAATCATTCAAATGCATGTTACAGGTATTCCCCTCGTATCCAGCACTAGCAATACCCACTTGTGCTTTTGCCATGTCTTCATCTGTCAATCCGATTCCATACAGCATTGCTTGACCCGCAGGTTGAGATTCGTCTTGGGTGATTGTTTTAGAATATTTATTGATTTCCATAATCGTTAATTACTTATGAAGTTATGCTAATTCAAGTTCTTTGTTAAGTACTAAATTCATGTAGTTACGTTGAATAATCGCTCCTTTAGAATCTTTCCAATTCAATGGGAATTTATACTCATCCAATGATTCGATCCCAATTACTTCTGCTGCAGTACCACAGAAAAATGCTGCGTCAGCTGTTTTAATGTCTTCAGGTGTAAAGAATTTTTCTTCGATTGGAATAGTTAGTTTTTGTGCTAATTCGATTACGGTAGCTCGTGTTATACCCGCCAATATATTTCCAAGAGGAGCAGTAAATAATTTACCGTCTTTTTCCATGAAAAAATTTGCTCCAGGACCTTCTGCAATATGATCGTTCACGTCTGTTAGTAACGCCTCATCGTATCCATTTTGTTTCGCTTCGGTAGTTGCTAAAATTGAATTAGTATAGTGTCCAACAACTTTTGCTTCAACATGGCACGATTTAGGATTTGGACGTTGGTACGAAGAAAGTCCTAGACGTAACATTTTATCGCCTAAATATTTACCCCATTCCCAAGCCATAATTACTACATGAACTTCTTCTACCGGTTGCAACGACATATTTGCGCCTAAATAAACTAAAGGACGAAGGTAAGCATCAGTTAAATTATTTCTTTTCAATACTTCATATGAAATCGCCTCAAGTTCTTCAACCGTATAGTTTAATTTGATATGCATTTTTTCAGCCGAATAATGCAAACGATCGAAATGTTCTTTGGATTTGAAAATTTTTGTCCCTGTTTCGGTTGCGTAAGAACGAATCCCTTCAAACACACCGTTTCCATAATGCATGGTTTGATTGTAGAGATTTACACCAGCATCAGCAGCTTTTACATAGTTTCCGTCTAAAAAGATAATTGTTTCGTCATTAAAATACATACTAAAATTTTTAATTATGCTGTCAAAAAAAAAGCCTTTCTGTGTTAAGACGAGAAAGGCTTTGTAAGTTTATTATAACCACATCTCGTCAGGTAGTCCAGACAATAATAGTGTTAATGGTAATGACAGCGTTGTTATACATAATATTTTACTTTTTCAAGTCAGGCAAATATATAAAAAATAGTAAGATCAATTAAAATATTCATATTAAATTTTTTAATCGATTTCATTATTGAATCTTATTATTATAACAGTTCAAGTTCAATTCATTTTGTTTCTTGAGGTTGCATTAGTTGGAAGTGATTTTTTAATTACTACAAAACTAATTTTGATCAAATTTCAATTTAATTTACAATAAGTATCTGAATATTAGGTTTTTATTTTGCTATTTATCTCTGTTTATTAGCTTTTTCAAAATTTGATGTAATTGATATACGATTAAATTGATTGTAGCGTTTAAGTAGGTAGGTCAATCGATCTTAATTTTTTTGAATCAAAAAGTATCCATTTAATAGTTTTTATCATGAAAATATTCTTAGCAGTAATCATGTTATTGAACGTGTTCATCGGATTTTCGAATTTACATCGTTGCTCTTGGTTGACAATATCTTCCGAAATTAAACGAGTTTACACTGCTCCAATTTCTAAAGGCGGAATTGAAATGATTCGTTTGTATAAAAACAATCAATTTGAGCATTTGAACTATCTAACAACTCAGGGGAATAAAATAGAAAAA
>CAMCQL010000133.1 GCA_945877005.1 Chryseobacterium gleum | reverse complement strand
GGTAAAAATGTTCGGGCGTATTGATTAATTTTTGATATCTAAATTTGCTTGTAGATAATTTTTAAGTGTTAACTAGTAAAACAGTAACTAAATAAAGCATATCCAAAATTAATTTACAAACCACTATTTATGTAGATTATTAGAAGAGTAAATTTTCATCGTCATGCTAACTAAAACATTATCTGATTTTAGAAAAAATATTAAACTCTATTTAGATAAAGTGACACAAAACTTTAAAACCTTAATTATTTATCGTGGTAAGGATAATGGAATAGTGATTATGTCATTAGCTGAGTACAACTCACTTTGTGCTACTCAACATGAAATGTCTTCAAATGAGAATGAAAGAAGATTAGATTCCGCAATCGAGAAGTTAAAATCCGGAAACTCATCGACTCAAAATCTAATAGATGAGTAATAAATTCATTTTTGTGGATGAATCTTGGGAAGATTATCTCTACTAGCAAAAAAATAGACAAGAAAAAACTAAATCAGATATATGGTTTAATCAAAAAATGATGAAATATTAGTTATAAAATACATACTTCATTATGATTAAAATCACTCAAAAAGTAACTACCACCATTTAGATTGATAATTGAGCGTTGAATCTAGAAAAAAGACAGGCTCACCATTGATAGGAGTTAACAAACGAAACTCTTTGTCTTTTGATAAATGCGTTATGCGTTCAAGGTGCACAAAAAAGGGTGACTTCAAAAGCCACCCTTCATTTGAATTGAATCAATTAATATTATCCTTCACAAGAATCACAATTCTCATCTTCAACTGAACAAACTTCAGGAGATGATTTTGGTTCAACTGTATTTAATTCAGGCTCTTTAGCAAAGTTTTTGTCTACTGTAAATTTAATTGCATCCGTAGCTGCTTTTGTTCTCAAGTAGTACATTCCAGTTTTCAATCCTTTTTTCCATCCATAGAAATGCATCGAAGTTAATTTTCCGAAATTAGCATTTTCCATAAAAATGTTCAAAGACTGTGATTGACAAATATAAGCCCCGCGATCCGCAGCTAAATCAAGAATTGATTTCTGAGAAATTTCCCAAGCTGTTTTATACAATTCTTTCAAATTTCCAGGAATTTCAGGGATGTTTTGAACAGAACCATTAGAAATCATCAACTTAGTTCTCATGTCTTTGTTCCACAAACCTTCTTTAACAAGGTCTTTCAAAAGGTGTTTGTTGACTATGATAAACTCACCAGAAAGAACTCTACGTGTATAGATATTAGAAGTATATGGCTCAAAACATTCGTTATTTCCAAGAATTTGAGCAGTTGAAGCAGTTGGCATTGGTGCTAAAAGCAATGAATTTCTTACACCATGCTCCATCACTTCATTTCTTAATACATCCCATTCCCATCTAGAAGAAGGAGTTACATTCCACATATCGAATTGAAAAACACCTTTCGATAAAGGAGAACCTTTAAAAGTAGTATATGGACCTTCAAGTTTCGCTAAATCTTTAGAAGCAGTCATCGCTGCATAATAGATAGTTTCAAAAATTTCTTTATTTAAAACTTTAGCTTCTTCCGATTCAAAAGGATAACGCATTAAAATAAATGCATCTGCTAGTCCTTGTACTCCTAAACCAATTGGTCTGTGACGTAAGTTAGAATTCTCAGCTTCTTTTACTGGGTAATAATTTCCGTCAATAATTCTGTTTAAGTTAACCGTTGCTTGATAGGTTACGTCAAATAATTTATTGTGATCAAAAGCACCATCTTCTGTTACAAATTTAGGCAATGCAATCGATGCTAAATTACATACAGCAACCTCATCCGGTGATGTATATTCAATAATTTCAGTACATAAATTAGAAGATTTGATTGTACCTAAATTTTGTTGGTTCGACTTAGCATTCGCAGAATCCTTGTACAACATATAGGGAGTACCTGTTTCTATTTGAGATTCTAAGATTTTAAACCACAAATCTTGGGCTTTAATGGTTTTTCTTCCTTTACCTTCTGATTCGTATTTTAAATACAAAGCATCAAACTCTTCACTATGCGTATCTGCAAGACCCGGACATTCGTTTGGACACATCAAAGTCCAAGTACCGTTCGTTTCAACACGCTTCATGAATAAATCTGGAATCCACAATGCATAAAATAAATCTCTTGCTCTTGACTCCTCTTTACCATGATTTTTTCTTAAATCTAAGAAATCGAAGATGTCTGCATGCCATGGCTCAATGTACATTGCAAAAGAACCTTTACGTTTTCCTCCACCTTGGTCTACATAACGAGCTGTATCGTTGAAAACACGAAGCATAGGAACGATACCATTCGAAGTACCGTTTGTACCACGGATGTAAGAACCTGTAGCGCGAATGTCATGGATAGCAAGTCCGATTCCTCCTGCTGATTGAGAAATTTGAGCACATTGTTTCAACGTATCATAAATCCCTTCGATGCTATCGTCTTTCATCGTCAATAAAAAACAAGAAGACATTTGTGGTTTTGGAGTACCCGCATTAAATAAAGTTGGTGTAGCATGTGTAAACCAACCTTCAGACATCATGTTGTAGGTTTTAATTGCAGAAGCAATATCTCCTTTATGGATACCAACAGAAACGCGCATCAACATTTGTTGTGGTCGCTCAACGATATCTCCATTTATTCGAAGTAGATAAGAACGTGTTAACGTTTTAAAACCGAAATAATCGTATCTAAAATCACGGTCATATATGATACTTGAATCTAAAATTTCTTTGTTTGCTTGAATCACTTCAAACACATCGTCCGCAATTAAAGCTGCTGGTTGATTTGTTTTAGGATCAATAAAATTATACATATCCTCCATTACTTCTGAGAAGGACTTTTTCGTTTCTTTGTGTAAGTTAGAAACTGCAATTCTCGAAGCAAGCAACGCATAATCTGGATGATCAATTGTTTTTGCTGCTGCCACTTCTGCCGCTAAATTGTCCAAGTCTGTGGTTGAAACTCCGTCGTAAATCCCCTCAATCACTTTCATTGCTACCGCCTCAGGAACAACCAAGGAATCCAAACCATAGCACATTTTTACAATACGAGCTGTGATTTTATCAAATTTCACAACTTCTTTACGACCATCTCTTTTAACTACGTACATACCTTTATTATATCAATCTATTAAAAATCTTCATCAACAGTAAATCCACCTGCAGTTTGAGATGTATTACTTAAAACTCCTGCTTTTTGATATTCAGAAACTCTTTTTTCAAAGAAATTTGATTTTCCTTGAATTGAAAGCATGTCCATAAAATCAAAAGGGTTGGAAACATTAAATTCTTTTGCATTACCCAACTCAACCAACAAACGATCGGCAACAAACTCAATATACTGCGACATTAAATCACTGTTCATGCCAATGAGTTTTACAGGCAATGCTTCTAAAATGAACTCTTTCTCAATTTCTACTGCATCTAAAATAATTTCTTTAATTTCAGCAGAAGTCAACTTATTTACAACATGATTATTGTACAATAAACAAGCAAAATCACAATGTAGTCCTTCGTCGCGAGAAATCAATTCGTTTGAAAAACCTAAACCTGGCATTAAGCCTCTCTTTTTTAACCAAAAAATAGCACAAAAAGAACCTGAAAAGAAAATTCCTTCCACTGCAGCAAAAGCTACCAAACGTTGCGCAAAAGAACCTTTTTCAATCCATTTCAACGCCCAATCTGCCTTTTTACGTACACAACTTAAAGTGTCAATCGCATTAAAAAGATACTTTTTATCAGCGGTGTCTTTGATATAAGTATCAATAAGTAACGAATAGGTTTCTGAATGAATATTTTCAATAGCCACTTGGAATCCGTAGAAAAACTTCGCCTCCGTGTATTGTACTTCAGACAAAAAGTTCTCCGCTAAATTTTCGTTTACGATACCATCAGAAGCTGCAAAAAATGCTAAAATATGTTTAATAAAATGTTTTTCATTTTCATTCAACTTATTTTCCCAATCTATGATATCCGCAGACAAATCAATTTCTTCTGCTGTCCAGAAACTTGCCTCTGCTCTTTTGTAAAAACTCCAAATATCATTGTGTTGAATTGGAAACAACACAAATCTTCCTTCGTTTGGCTCTAAAATTGGTTCATTTAGTTTCATATAACTACACTTTATTTGTTGTTAACTCTTTCTATAACGAAATACCGTTATTCATTGTTCGCTTTTCAAAACTTTATTTGAATGTAAATCGGAATAATAATTCACTTTCAAAAAAACAAAATTCAGCTTGCAAATTTCTTAATTTAAATCACTACCACCAAAAAAAATAATAAACATTTACTTTCTCTTTATCAACAAAATAAAGTTGAATAACTCTCGTTAATTGATTCAACTCATTAAGTACGATTCGGATGATTTTTTAAATCAACAAACTCCAATGGGATGGTAAAATTACAACATAAACATTTGAATCAAAAATAAAATTAAATTGTTTTTTGATTAATTTTATCCTATAAGAAATATATGAAAAAAACCATCCTACTACCTATTTTAAGTTCCTTGAAAGAGTCTATTTTTCATCTTCTTTTCCCTACCTATTGTTTAAATTGTTCAAAAGAAACACAGGAGGGACTTGGAATTTGTTCAATTTGTCAAAATGAACTTCACTTCACACGTTTTGAAACCTACATCGGAAGTACACCGCTCGATAAATTATTTTGGGGCCGTCATCTAATCGCTTCAACTTATAGCTTGCTTTACTTTGAAAAAAACAGGCCTAGTCAACACTTGATTCATCAAATCAAATACAAGAACAACCAACATTTAGCTCAACATTTGGGTAGTGAAATTGGTAAAAAACTCAAGGAAATAGAATCGTTTAATACTATTGATGCACTCATTCCAATTCCAATCCACTCAAAAAAAAGATTTGTTCGTGGATACAATCAGAGTACAGAATTATGCAAGGGAATTAATTTTGAACTAAATACACCTATTGACGAAGCGCTTCTTATAAAGTCAAAAAACACCAAAAGTCAAACTCAAAACTCAAAAGAAAAACGTTTTCAAAATGTAACTAATTCTTTTAGAATAGGTAAAACAACTTCTGTGTACAAACACATTGCCCTTGTGGACGATGTTATTACGACAGGCGCTACACTTGAAACATGTATTCAAGTTTTAAAAGAAAAATTTCCAGACATTCAAATTAGTATTATTAGCTTAGCATACACAAAAAATTAACCCATGCATTTAATTGTTGGTGGCGGCATCGCTGGTTTAAGTCTCGCTTTTTCAATGTACGAGCGCAAGATTCCTTTTAAGTTGATCGATGCGAAAAAAAACTATAGTTCAATGGTTGCAGCTGGATTGATAAATCCTATTGTTTTCAGACGTACCACAAAAAGCTGGAGAGTAGATGACTTTACTCCCTATCTTGAGTCTTTTTATAAACGAATTGAAACGTTAGTAGGAGCGAATTTCTTCCATCCAATTAGTATTCGAAGAATTTTTGCTCACGAACAAGAACGTGATGAGTGGTGTAAAAAACAACTTCAATCAGAATATAACTCGTACTTAAACCAAATTACTCCAGAAGATAACGCATTTTCCAACCCTAAAAATAATTTTGGAACAGGAACAATTGATCATGCTCATTATGTATCTACCGAAACTTTCATGGAAGAAGCGTATCGATTCTTTGAATCTAAACAATGTGTCGACTACGAAGAAGTAAATTATTCTGATTTCAACACCACGACAACTTCCTACAAAAACGATATTTACGAAAAAATATTCTTTTGTCAAGGCTATACTAATTCTGA
>CAMCQL010000132.1 GCA_945877005.1 Chryseobacterium gleum | reverse complement strand
CACTAAAAATACTGGTAATCTACACTTAGTAGTTGGATGTTTTTCAACCGAGCAAAATGCCAATGAATTGATCTCAAAATTAAAAACAAACGGAATTAACGCATACATTGTAGACCAATCAAATGGTTTACATCGTGTAAGCGCCGTTTCGGGATCATCTGATTCTGCATTTTTGGCTACAAAAGAGAAATTAGCTGGGCTAAAGATGACAGGTTGGTTACTTCGTAAATAATTTTCTTACAATCATTTCTTTTATTTAGTTTCATTGTTATATATTTACAACTAACAATTTAATTATACATTGAACCATAGTCTTTATTTAGGACTATTTAGTTTTGTCACATTTATAAAAAAAACGTTTTTAATTATGAAAAAAATTTTATTATCAGTAGGGTTTTTTTGTATGACCTTCGCTTATTTTGGTCAGGATACGATCAAAAACTCTGAAAAAAGTAATTATAGATTTGAAAAAATCGTTCATTTAGATGCAACCCCAGTTCAAAGTCAAGGATTTGCAGGTACTTGTTGGTCTTTTTCAGGATTGTCTTTTTTTGAGTCTGAATTATTGCGCATGGGGAATAAAAAGTCTCCAATATTGTCTGAGATGTTTGTTGTTAGAAAAGCGTACGAAGAAAAAGCAGACAAATACATTCGAATGGATGGAAAATCTAACTTTAGTCAAGGTGGTGGTTTTGTGGACATTCCATATGTAATCAACAAGTACGGAATTGTTCCAGAAGAAGCTTACTTGGGATTGAATTATGGAAAAAATACTCACGACCATAACGAACTTTTTTCTGTCTTAGATGGAGCAGTTCAAGGAATGTTGAAACATTCAAAAGATGAAATGGATAAACAACATTCTAATGGAATTACAAAAACTTGGAAATTGGCTGTTTCAGGAATTTTGGATGCCTACTTAGGAAAAGAGCCACAAACGTTCAAATACGAGGGCAAAGAATACACTCCAAAGTCGTACGCACAATCCTTAAAATTGGACATGAGTAATTATGTGTCAATTACTTCCTACATGAATGAACCATTGTATCAACCAACTCAATTGGCGATTCCAGACAATTGGTTATGGGAGAGTTCCTACAATGTGAAATTAGACGAATTATTTACGATTGTAGAGCATGCATTGAAGAATGGATATACGATTGCTTGGGGAGCGGATGTTTCTGAAAAAGGATTCAGTTTTAGAGATGGTTTAGCGATTGTACCTGAAGACGATGCTACGATTGAAGTGAATGGGAGAGACAATAAAAACTTCTCAGATGCTGGAGCGAAAAAAATCTCAAATGCATTTTTAACACCGGTGAAAGAAAAAGTGATTACACCAGAAATGCGTCAAGCAGGTTACGACACAAAATTAACTACGGATGATCACGGAATGCACATTGTTGGAATGTACAAAGACCAAGCTGGCACAAAGTATTTTTTAGTTAAAAATTCTTGGGGAAGTGATCGCAATTACCCGAAAGGTTATTTTTATGCTTCTGAAGCTTACTTTAAGTTAAAAACGATGAATTACTTTTTGCACAAAGATGCTTTACCAAAAGAAATTCGTAGCAATTTGAAAATCAATTAATTAAAATGGAGCGCTTAACACCTGCTGAAGAACAAGTAATGTTGAAGTTATGGAAGCTTGAAAAAGCTGCTGTTAAAGACATTGTTGCGTTGTACTTAGGTGAGCAACCTGCGTACAATACAACATCCACCATTGTACGTATTTTAGAGAAAAAGAAATTCGTAAAACACAAACCCGTAGGCAGAGGACATATTTACATGCCTAAAATATCACAAGAAGCCTACCGTGAATTTTTAGCGAATCATTTATTGACGAATTATTTTGATGGAAATAGAAATGAAGTAATCAGTTATTTCAATAGAAATGCTTCATTGAATGATTTGTTGTAATAGATAAGTCAAGGTATAAAAAGGGTGTCTGGTTTATTCTAGGCACCCTTTTTTGTTGATTTTAATTGAAGAAATTTTGATGCTTAAATCTTTAAAGCTTATCATAAAACAAGCGATAAATAATTTCATTATTCTTTCAAAATGTTTTAATTTAGCGAAAAATCATTGCATGGCTTCATTAGATATTTCTTTAGAATCAATACTTCCATTTTTAGAAAAATTGGAAGTACAACAATTACCACAATGGGGTTCAATGTCTGCGCAACGCATGGTGGAACATTTAACCGATACATTATGGATTGCATGTGGTCAAAATCCTCAATCATTGTTAGTTCCTGAAGAAAAATTACCTGCTATGCAAGCTTTTCTGAATTCAGATAAACCAATGGCAAAAAACATTCAAGTTCCTTTTGCTCTGGCTGAAACTCCCCTTAGAAATGAGGAATTGGAGTTGGCAATTGATGAATATGTGGATGCTTGGTTGGCTTTTGAGGAATGCTATGAGTCTACACCTGGATTAACGCATGTTCATGCTTATTACGGACCATTGAATGAAGAAGGTTGGAGAAAGTTGCACTCAAAACATGTAACACATCATTTTGAGCAATTTTGTTTATTAGGAGAATAGTAATCGTTAATTAGAAGAGAAATGAAATTGAAGGCGTACACATTTTTGGTATTTTTCTGTCTGTTAGGACAAAATCTTTGGGCTCAAGGGTGTTCTCAATGTAAATTACTTTCTGAACAAGCCTCTGAAATGGATGAATCTTCCTTTGGAACAAATATTAATAGCGGTATTCTGTATTTGATGATTATCCCTTATCTATTAATCTTATTTTTGTTTAGAAAAAGAATTGTATCATTTTTAAAATCAATCATCTCAAGTAAGTAGCATTTTATGCAATCGATTGATCTTAATTAATTGATTTTAAACGCCCTACTTTTTTTGGCCGCGCGTTTTAGGTTTTTTGTATTTTTCTTTCACTTTACGTTTGTAAGAACCACCAAGGTTGACTTTTTTATTTTTAGCTTTCTTCTCATGAAAAGCACCACTCCCAGAAATTTTTATTTTTGGCATGTAGTTTACCCCAGGTAGTACAGGTTTTTCTGATTCGATGAGCTCTTCTGAAAGTTCAACTTCTTCTGGTATAGGTAGGATTGGTAGTGTTAATTGCATTAATTGTTCTGCTTGAACTTTGTATTCCATGTCCCATTCAGTGACAAATGAAATGGCGATACCATGCTTGTCCGCACGTCCAGTTCGACCGATACGATGGATGTAGTTCAACGACTCATCTGGCATGTCAAAATTAATTACATGAGTCACTTCTGAAATATCTAATCCTCTTGATACTAAATCTGTAGCTATCAAAATTCGATGGGTTCCATTTTCGAAATTACGTAACGATCCAAATCGAAAATTTTGAGATTTATTGGAATGAATGACACCAATATTTTCTGGAAACAGCTCCAACATTTGATCGTAAAGTAAATCAGCAATTTTTTTACTTTTTGTAAAAATCAATACTTTTTTAAATTCTTCTGAATGAAGAAAATGTGTAAGTAAATTAACTTTGCTATAGTAATTCGGAATGTGATAAGTAAGCTGTTGAATATTTTCTAAAGGCGTTCCATGTGCTGCCGCTTCAATTTTTTCTGGACCATCGAAATATTCGTTGATAACAATTTCAATTTCTTCAGTTAATGTCGCAGAGAACAATAAGTTTTGTCGTTTCTCTGGTAATAATTCAAATATGTTCGTTAATTGAGTTCGAAATCCCAATTGTAACATTTCATCCATCTCATCAATTACAAATTTTTGTACCGCTTTTAATTTTAAACTTCCATTCAATGCCAAATCATACATTCTCCCGGGTGTAGCGACTAAAATATCTACCCCTTCTAATAACTCTTCTTTTTGTGTATTAATATTGGCCCCACCGTAAACTCCAAGAACCCGAACATTCATGTATTTCGCTAATTTATTCGCTTCTTCTACAATTTGCTCTACCAACTCTCTTGTAGGTACGAGAACAATTATACGAGGTTCAATATTTTTAGTGAATTTAAGTTGATTTAATATAGGAAGTAGAAAGGCATAAGTTTTACCTGTACCTGTTTGTGCAAGTCCAACAACATCTTTACCAGACATGATGACTGAAAAAGCTTTCTGTTGGATGGTTGTTGGTGAATCAAACCCTAAGTCTGTTAATGCATTAAATAATGCTTTTGAGATTTTAAATTCGTTGAATTTCATGGAGGGGTTATTTACTAAATTTGTTGGCAGTGTATCAATAGTTAACGAAACAGGGAATTACTGACACATCTATATTTCAATTGTAAATCTATAACAACCTTAAATCAGTAGTTTAATAAAAAGAACTTTCTGATCTTTTGGCAGAATAGGAAAAACGATTTCTGTACTTGTTTAAGGTGCAGTTTTTAGTGAATTATTATAGGCAGTAAAAGATCCTTCAATGGATTTGGCTTGTGACAATGGATCTGCAGTTTTAGTTACAGTTCCTTTGAAGGTACCTTGAATGACGCCTCCAAGTTTATTAGTGAATTTTATTATATTCAATTCCACTTTATTGTTTGTCATAGGTGTAAAAGAAGCGCCATCATATAAATTAGATTTTACTAACATTGCTTTTTGACTCGATGCACTTACTAAATCATAAGTTTGTTTCCCCACTTTAGTTGGGATATTAGAGAAGGAAATGTACATCTCGTTTTCTTTAGAATAAAGTACAATTCCATTACCTTGTTCTGTTTTACCAAAATTCGCATATCCTTTATCCACATCTTTGTACAAACCAGACCAACTAAACGATTGATTGTCAAATTTAAAATTCCAACTTGTTTTTAAGCTATCATTGAAAAGTGTTGTAGTGTCTTTAATTAGCGTAGAATCTACAATAGAGTCAGTAGTATCATTCAAAGCAACGGTATCTTTTTTACAAGAATTTAAAGGGGCAGAAAGAATTACGACAAAGGCAATAAAAAAGTAAATTGAAAGTTTCATAAGAAAGATTTTTATGCAAATTTATTCTAATTGTTTTATAATTCGTTATTTATTTACCCTCTTTTGAGCTATTTTGTTAGATTAAGTTGAAATATTTTATTCTGAAAGTTTATTTTTGAGAAAATTTATTAATTTTACATCAGATTATTTACATCAAAAACACGAATCATGAGTATTTTAGGTATCGTAACATTTTTGTTAATTGGAGGATTGGCTTTCTGGGTATTGTTCTTTCTTCTTGGTTTTATACTTCCTTTTTGGATTACTTTAGGTGTTTTTGATAAAATTCGTCCAAAACGTGTTTTTGACGAAGAAGAAACCAACGCGTAAATTATTAATTGTTCATTTCATAATTTAAAAGACTGACTTTATGTTGGTCTTTTTTTAGTTTAACTCATTCTACTTCATGAACGCTACTCAAAATTTTATTCAAAACAACAAAGAACGATTTTTAAATGAATTGATTGATTTGTTGAAAATCCCTTCTATTTCTGCTGATCCTGCTTTTGCAAGTAATGTGAACGACGCAGCGCAATCTGTTGCGAATCATTTAACGAATGCTGGAGCTGAGAATGTGACTATTTATCCTACGAAAGGCTATCCAATTGTTTACGGTGAAAAAATGATTGATTCATCTTTGCCAACAGTTCTGGTTTACGGACATTACGATGTTCAGCCTGCTGATCCTTTGGAATTGTGGGACAGTCCTGCGTTTGAACCAGTGATTAAAACAACACCGATTCACCCAGAGGGGGCAATTTTTGCACGTGGAGCTTGCGATGACAAAGGTCAAATGTTCATGCATGTAAAGGCTTTTGAGGCAATGGTGAAGTCGGG
>CAMCQL010000131.1 GCA_945877005.1 Chryseobacterium gleum | reverse complement strand
ATAATTTTTTCATTCTTATTTTATTAGGTATCTTAACCAATAATTTCTCAATCCAACCTGAGGATTTGAATCTTCACCCGTCAACCGATATGCTTTGCGTTCATACTCTCCGAGTTGGGCAGTAATTTCAGAAAGTATTCCATCTCGTGAAATAAGTAAATTAAATTTTTGATTTGCTGGTATTGCAGCCAAAGAAGCGTCCAATACTTCCGAATTCATTCGAAAACCGTTTAAGGCAATAATTTCATCATTTACACTTAAGCCAGCTTGTTCTGCTTCAGAATTTACGCGAATCGTCTGAACTACTGGATTCGTAGAATTAGTTGAAAAAGAAATACCAAAAGAAGGTTTTTTTAATCCAATGTATTCAACTTTCACTCCAATCTTAGAAAAAATTGAGGCGTAATCTGGAATTTGAGTATCATTTATGTATTTACCAATAAATTCTTTCATATCATACCCTATAAATTCACTCAATGATTGAACGAACTCTAGTTCAGTAAATCCTCTATTTTCATTTTTATAAAACTTTTGATACAATGTCTGCATAAAATGATCCAAACATTTTTTCCCTTGATATTTATCAATTATCAACGCATCCAATACTGATGCGATTAACTGACCTCTCGAATAATAGGTCATTGTTGTATTAGAGGAATTTTCATTCGGTCTGTAACTTTTTATCCATGCATCAAAACTAGCATGAGCTAAAGGCTGTACCCTTGCACCTTCTGATCCCTCCACATAATTCAAGATGCCATTGATTTTTTGAATGTATTCTTTCTCGGACAAATAGCCTGCTCTTCGCATTAACAATTCATCATAATAACTTGTAAAACCTTCCATTACCCACAATAAAGAAGTATAATTTTCCTGATCATAATTAAATGGACCTAGCTCAACTGGACGAATTCTTTTCACATTCCATAAATGAAAATACTCATGGGCTACTAAGGACAAAAAATCATAATAATCTTGTCCTTCATACCCCCATCTACTAACGCTCAATGTTGTTGAATTTAGATGTTCCAAGCCCCCTTGTCCATCCCCAACATTGTGAATAATAAAAGTATATTCCTTATTTGGATTTTCGCCAAATACATTCGTTGCAGCTTCAACGACCCGCTTCATATCGTTTTGTAATTTTGAAACAGAATAATTCCCAACACCATAAATTGCAACTGTATGCTTTACTCCAGAAGCATTGAACTCAAACACTTCTTGATTGCCAATTTCAATCGGACAATCAACTAAATGATCATAGTTATTGAATGTAAATGTTTTAGCATTTTCATATCGAATTGAATCACTGAATTTTGGAAGCGATGTTGTAATAACATTAAAATCTGTATAGGGGTAAATATCTAACTTACCAGCCAAATCTTTTGCACCATCTACATACATAAAAATAGAAGAACCACTTATAAATCCATGACTTAAATCAAGAAAACTAGTTCGAACAGACAGTTCAAAAGAATATACTTCATAAATTACCTTCACAGACTTCGACTCACCCTTAACAATGTCCCATGTATTTTTATTTACTTTATTAACAAGTAATTTTTTTCCGTTTTCATCAAAGGCTTTTACTAGATTGACATTTTTTGAGAATTCTCTGATCATGTAAGAACCTGGAGCCCATGTTGGCATTTTAATTCTCAATGGTTTCTTTTTACTCAATTTAGTCAATAACATCTCTACCTCAAAATAATGATTTTGTGGTTTAGGCATCTTCAAAGAATAATCAATGGTAAGACCAAAAAGTGTTTGAACTGATAAACAGAAAAATACACCAATAATTAAATTTCTCATACTGTTCAACTATTTTATTAGAATACTTTTTAACTTTTTTTCTCATTAAACTGAGTCAATAACAAATGTACTATATTTTTTTAATCAACTATATTCAAAAATTGATTCATGCAATAGAAAAACGAGATTTGGAACTCGTAATAACTGTGGTGAGTCTAAACTATTAACATAAAAAAAGGTGTCAATTTCTTGACACCTTGTAAAGATTATTTATCCAAAATTAGTTTTTATCTGATTTACAACAAGATTTCTTTTTGTCTTTGCATTCTTTTTTAGATTTTTTCTCACACTTAGACTCACACTCTTTTTTAGAAGAACATTTCTTATCTGAATCTTCCTTGCAACATTTTTTCTTGCAATCTTTCTCATATTTTTTATCATCCTCTGATTTATTATCTTCTTGTTGATAAAAAACAGTGTTTTCTGATGAAATAATTGCTGCTGTAACAGGAACGTTGAACAAAGCAAATAATGCTACTACTGAAAAGGATAAAATTATTTTTTTCATTTTAATTGATTTTATTATTTATTTATAAATATAACCATTCTTATACTAATTCACCAATTTTAGTGATCCTTCCTTTAACAATATCACCAATTTTAACATTTATTTTTGTGTCAATCGGTAAAAACAAATCAATTCTTGAACCAAATTTAATAAATCCAAATTCACTGCCCGTTTTAACTGTTTGTCCTTGCTCAACATAGTAACAAATTCTTCGTGCAACAGCACCTGCAATTTGCCTAAATAACACTTCTTTTTTTGATGAGTGCTCAATAACAATTGTAGAACGTTCATTATCAGTAGAACTTTTAGGATGCCATGCAACTAAAAATAAACCTGGATGGTATTTTACATATTTAATTAAACCACTTATTGGATTAAAGTTTGCATGAACATTTAAAGGAGACATAAAAATAGAAACCTGAATCCGCTTATCTTTAAAATACTCATTTTCTTCTGCTTCTTCAATTACAACCACTTTACCGTCAGCTGGACATAAAATTTCATTGTCTTTGAATACACAATCTATTGATGGAACTCTAAAAAACTGAACAATTAAACCAAGTAATACAAGTAACACAAATGTTATTGCAACAAATAACCATTGTATTCCTGATTTTTGCAACAACAAATAATTTCCTAATTCTGCCACTGAAACAATTACTAAAGCAATTGCCATGATCAAATACCCTTCTCTGTGTAATTTCATATACTTTTATTATTTAATTTAAAAGTTTCATCTTTTAATTGATCAAAACAATTAAAATGAAAACATATAACTATTTTAAAAAAATTTTGTCAAAAATAAGAATAAATGACCCACCAACAATAAAAAAATGGAATTGTAAATAAAGCCGCATCAAAACGATCTAAAATCCCACCATGCCCTGGCAATATTGTACCAGAATCTTTTATGTTTAAACTTCGTTTAAATAAAGACTCCAATAAATCACCAAAAATTGCACCTGGAACAATTATCAAACCAGAAATCACCCAAAATAGTACGCCATTTGAATGATCGTACATCCCAATTACATACGAAATACCAACAGTAATGATTATACCTCCAATTGTTCCTTCCCAAGTCTTTTTAGGAGAAATACGCTCAAATAATTTCGTCTTTCCTAACATCCTACCCGATAAATATGCAAAAGTATCGTTAGACCAAATCAATGTAAACATTCCAATTAATAAAAAAACAGAAGAATCAGACGAAATCCTCATATTAACCAACAAATAAAACGGAATCAATAAATACAAAAATCCAAATAATTGAATTCCTAAATTTACCAAAGGATTCGATTTTTTTCGCCATAATTCAGTCAACATTAACAGTAAAACAACAGGGACAATAATTGCTCCTATTAATTTATCATTCAAACCTAAAATTAAATCTGAGACTAAAAGACCATATATTAAAACCGCCACAACAGTCGGTGTTCCCCATCTCAACTGAACAATCTTGTTTTCTTTAAATAATTTAAAATATTCTACCGTACCAAGAATAAAAAACAAAGTAAAAACAATGATCGTAGCAGGTACACTATATGCGATGGATAAAATAATCATCGCTACAAAAATGATTCCTGTAATTGCTCTTAATAAAAGGTTGCTCATTTGTATAAAAATAAAAAATGACCCCAATAACGAGGTCATTTGATTATAAAAATTTAAGATTAAGATTCTTTATTTTCGGTAGTGTCTACTAAACTATCTTGATTCTCTCCAGATGAAACTTCTGACGTAATTTCAGAATCGATAGTGTTTTCATCTACTTCTAACAAGTTGTTCTCTGTAGAATCAAGTTTTGATTTCGATACAAATTCTTCGTCTTTCACCCAAGGACGCTTACCAAAAACCTCCTCTAGATCTTCTTTAAAAATCACTTCTTTTTCTAATAGTTTTTCAGCAAGTACTGTTAATTTATCTTTGTTATCCGTCAAAATTTGAAGTGCTCGTTGGTATTGTTCTTCAATTATTTTGCTTACTTCTTCATCAATCACACGTGCCGTTTCATCCGAATAAGGTTTCGTAAATGAATCTCTTCCTTGCGAATCATAAAAAGAAATATTTCCTATCCGTTTATTCAAACCATAAATTGAAACCATTGCATACGCTTGTTTCGTGACTTTTTCTAAATCACTCAGCGCACCTGTAGATATTTTACCGAAAATCAATTCTTCAGCTGCCCTACCACCCAGTGCTGAACACATTTCATCGATGATTTGCTCTGTAGTAGTAATGCTTCTTTCTTCAGGTAAATACCAGGCTGCACCTAACGACTGACCTCTTGGAACAATAGTAACTTTAACTAATGGAGAAGCATATTGTAACAACCAAGATGTAGTTGCATGCCCTGCTTCATGAAACGCAATAGAGCGTTTTTCAGTAACAGTAAAAATTTTATTTTTCTTTTCTAACCCTCCAACAATACGATCTACCGCATCTAGAAAGTCTTGTTTTTCTACACTGTGTTTTTGATGTCTCGCTGCAATTAACGCAGCTTCGTTACATAAATTCGCGATATCTGCGCCAGAAAAACCAGGAGTTTGTTTCGCTAGAAAATCGACATCCATGTTCTCTTCCAATTTAAGTGGTTTTAAATGCACCTCAAAAATTGCTTTTCGCTCATTGATATCTGGCATATCTACATAGATTTGACGATCAAAACGACCCGCTCTCATCAATGCACTGTCCAAAACATCCGCTCTATTTGTAGCAGCTAAAATAATTACCCCTGAATTTGTTCCAAATCCATCCATCTCAGTAAGCAACTGATTCAATGTATTTTCACGCTCATCATTTGAACCAAAACTATTATTCTTACCTCTAGCTCTTCCGATTGCGTCAATTTCATCAATAAAAATAATTGCTGGAGATTTTTCTTTAGCTTGTTTAAATAAATCACGAACACGAGAAGCGCCTACTCCAACAAACATTTCAACAAAATCAGAACCAGATAACGAGAAAAAAGGAACTTTAGCTTCTCCAGCCACAGCCTTCGCTAACAAAGTCTTCCCAGTTCCAGGAGGGCCTACTAACAATGCACCTTTTGGGATTTTGGCTCCTAAATCAGTATACTTTTTTGAATTTTTTAAGAACTCAACAATTTCTTGAATTTCTTCTTTCGCACCTGTTAATCCAGCTACATCTTTAAAAGTAATATTTGTAGATTTTCCTTTATCATATAACTGTGCCTTAGATTTGCCAATATTAAAAATTTGACCACCAGCACCGCCTCCGCCGCCACCTGACATGCGTCTCATTACAAACATCCAAATTAACACCAAAATTAAAATCGGTGCCAAAAAACTAATGATACTGCCAATATAATTCACTTCCTCTTCAGGTTGATAAGGTATTTGGCGTTTACCTGCTACCTTCAGTCTTTCATTAGTTTCATCTAATTTTTGCTCAAAATTACCAGCATCTGAAATTTCCATTTGAAATTCAGGATTATTGGATTGATTGAT
>CAMCQL010000130.1 GCA_945877005.1 Chryseobacterium gleum | reverse complement strand
AAAATTGTTGGTCGTAAGCATATTTTTTAAGTTCAGCGGCTTGTTTTTTATTCAGACATTCCTTTTCGCCCTGCATGGCACTAATGAAGAAATGGGTTGAGATAAACTCAAGTGCATAGCTTTCTTTTTCGGGAATAACTTTTTCTGTGATAGTTTCTAATGCCGTTTCACAAAGCGCAATAAACTTTTCATTGAATTGAGCAATATCTTGCTCAGATACCTTCTGCAACACATACACCCTAAACCGCTCGTGATACAAACGGTACTTACCCCCCCCGGCAGAACTTAATCTTTTGCTGTGCAATTGAACGAGCTCATTTACGCGTTGAAAGCGTTTTTCTTCTTTGGAGGTCTGCTCATCAGCTTGATTATACCATTCATCTCCCCAAATTTTAGCAGCAAAATCGGCTGAGATTTCTTTTTGAGCTAAGGCAAACACGAGGAAAAAATCAAGGGTTTCTTTACGCTCCTTCCATTTCATCGTTGGAGGAAACAATTCCTTGTCATACAAACCAACCAAACCATCGGGCAAAGCCTCAAGTTTGTTGGCTTCTATGTTTCCGTTTATGATGCCGTCGCGGATGGAACGGATGTAGGATGGATCGAGATTTTGCATTTAATAAAATTTAAAATTGATATTAAATCAAATGTTTTTATTTTTTATATGTAATTGAATTTCAAAACCTAGGATCATCCATTTTGTTAATCCCAACTCCTCAGATAAAAGAATAATATTATTTGGATTATTCATAATATTAACGAAACATTGGTACGAGGCATTTCGAATTATAGAGTTCAACATTTCCTGACTTGATGAATTGTAAAGAGACATCTTATAGTTTTCGAATGGAACCAAATAATAACCAGTTGGTTTGTTTTTGATTGACATTGTAGACTTGGTATCTTTATTTATTGTTATCGGTGGCAAAATAGAAATTTTGCTATCGATAATTTTTATAGATTCACTATCTTTAATTGACTCAAGTTCATCGCGAAATAAAAATAGTGTTTTTTGCCAACCTTCAACTCCATAAGGCACAACAAAGGTACTTATGATATGTAGATTGTTAATGATGTAGGAATAGAATTCTACACATTTATTTTTAACAAGAGATTGGCACAATTTATTTAGAATAATCTGTAAATCATCATGATTTTTAATAACTTTCAAATTTTCACAAACATATGAATAAGCAATTCTACTTTTCTCATAACTATACAGATAGTTTAGTAATTCTGCTTCTAGGATTAATCCAGAAAAAAAATCTTTATGCTTAACCTCTCTTGTTATCCTATCAAAATGGTCGATATCAAGTTTATTAACAAAAGTACGCATCATAGTTTGCATCTTTTCCTTGGTTTCCTCATCGATAATCTGTATCTCCTTACTTATTTTGTGAAGTATTTCAGCATGGTTTTTAGACCGTTTAACTAATTCTATGCACTTATCAACATCTTGATTTAGAATAAAATAATCAAGGAACTTTTCAATAATTTTTTTCCATTGTCTAGCGGCAGTTATAGGTTGGATTTTCCAACGCTTCGGATGCGATGCATTTAGTATAATAAACCCTAATTCCCCATCACCGCGTTCTAAATATTCAACTGCAATCTTTGCTAAATGATAATCGCTATCCCAATAAATTTTGTTTTTTTTCAATCCACTGATAATTTTTTCATTTGCCGCTTCTAAAAGTCGATTTTCGGAATAACACATATCAAGATACCTTCTTGTAATTTCTTCGGGATCTTCGTCAAACTTACTTTTCTCAAGATTATTTAGAATAATTTCTCGGACAATAAGTCCCTTTTTTTTCTCTTTATCTTGGTTAAGATTACTATATAAATAGAATAACAATCTGTATTTTATACGAATAGGATCGATACGATATAAGACACCAAGGTTCTCTGGTCCCTGCAAAAAAAAGAAAAGCTTTAAAAATTCATTCTTAAAATTTCTTTCGGCCATTCCTCGAATGAAAAACAGGACACTTTCATCTTCCCAATTATAACCACCTAGGAAAAGACTATTCGATGTTCTTTTTATTTCGATTTGTTTTTCTAAAATAAACTCATCGGTTGCTCCTTCAGAGCCAAGCAATTTTGATATTCTATTGATATTTAATTGATTTAGGCGATAAAGATTTACTTTAGATTTTCTATAAAATTGAATTACGCTCTCCCTAAATCCTAAGGCAGTTATCACTTGATTTATAGTCGTAATATCAGAATCTATGAATTGAATTGCCTTTTCTGGATATTTGATGATAAATTCTTGCAATTCAAGCATTGAAATTAATTCTGATGAATCATCATTTGAAAATCGTGTTTGGTTTTTCAAAAGAGCAGTAATGTCTTCTTTAATCAAATTTTTATCGAGTATCATGGCAGCTTGAGCCATATGAAAATAGAGTACTAATTGATAAAAACTACTTGGAATTTGATTTATGAATTCAGTAATTTTCTCATATTTTTCTTTTAACAACATTCTTATTGTTAAGGTAGTTAACATGTGAATGTGTTCATCATCCAAAGTAATGACCTTTAAAAACTCGGATGGGTTATTTTCATAAAAGAAATACAATGCAAGCTGCTCTGCTGTTGCTAAAGAATAGCGTTTAAAGCTAGTTTCGAGTACTAATTTAAGTAGAGGTTTGTTTCCTTTCCGTAATGCAGTAAATAATATTGTATCAATTAATCGTGTTGATGAAAAATCCATTTTCTCACTTACTAAATGATGAATAAATTTCTCATATTTTGAAATGTTCAGCAAAATTGGTTTATTTTCGAAGGCGCGCTCTCTACCTATATCTATTTTATCTTTCGCATATAAAATTGTGTAGTCAATGTTATTCGTAAAACAGAAAGCAGCAAGTTCAAAAGCGAATAAATCTGGTAATAATCCTAATGCATAATGCCTGCCAGAATTCTTAATAAATAGCTCAAGCCCTTTCAAAAAATTAATTTTTATTTCAATAGACAATTGACTTTCCGAATAAATAAATAAATATACTAGAGTCAGATCAAGTCTTTTAGAATTTTTATTTTCAAGATAATTTAATTTTTTTGTTGAAATATCAAATTCACCATTTTCAAGATGTTCTATAATACCATCTACATCATTTATTAAATCCAATTCGATAGATAAGTAATTAATTATATTTTGAATAACATATTGATTTTCATTTGCAAGTAAAGCGGAATTAATCCCGCATCTTAAACTATTCAATGTCCAAAAATGCGCATTACTTATTAAGATTTGTCTAGCCCAAAAAGATCTATTTTGAACTAAATTCATCATTTGTTTTATATCATTGGTCATAATGTAATGAACCATGTAATGATGAGCTATAAATTCAAGTGCATATACTTCCAGTTCATTACCCTTTTTTTCTATTATTGACTTTTCTAATAGTAGAATAAATTTGAATTTGTATTTTTTAAGTATTTCTATATCACTCTTCTGCAACACATACACCTTGAAACGCTCGTGGTACAAACGGTACTTACCACCCCCAGCAGAACTTAAGCGCTTGCTGTGGAATTGTACTAAGTCATTTACACGTTGAATTCGTTTTTCTTCTTTAGAGGTATTCTCATCAATCTGATTATACCATTCATCACCCAAAATTTCAGCAGCAAAATCGGCTGAGATTTCTTTTTGGGCTAAAGCAAATACCAAGAAAAAATCAAGGGTTTCTTTGCGCTCCTTCCATTTCATGGTAGGTGGAAATAATTCCTTATCGTATAAACCTACTAGCCCATCCGGCAAAGCATCTGTGTTATTGGCTTCGATGTTGCCACTTAAAATTCCATCGCGGATGGAGCGTAGGTACGAGGGGTCTAATGCACTCATTTTACTGCACCTTTTTCTATAATTTTTTTAATATACTCTTGCGTTAAAGCAGGTTTGAAGTCAGGAAATTCTGTAAATTCTTTCATAACTGCATCTTCTGTTAAGCCTTTAAGAGGTTGCACATCCAAAAGATCAAGAGTATCAAATTCGTGGTATTCAAACTGAAATCCTTCTTTGTTTTCTTTTGATTTTTGACGATAGGTAAAAACCCATTTGATATGTTCGGGAGATTCCCACTTACCTTTGCGTTCACCCTTTTCATCGTAGGTATAAAACCAATCGGATATGCGTTTGCTGTGATCGGCTACCGCTGCTTCATCGAGGCCGTCAATGATGATAACAAGGAATGTGCTTTCTTCTTCCTTAAATTTTTCAATTTCATTTAATTCAGGATCTGTATGACTTAATAGCGCCTGAAAAAGTTCGATAACATCTACATATTGTGTTGGTAGCCTCTCAAATCTTTCTTGTAATTTTTGTGATAGTTTTAAATTATTCCAAATGTTCTTTTTTTGCTTATTGTTCTTTTTATCCAGGTAATCGTAGTTTTTACCCTGTATAATTAAATGGTAAAGAATGGCTTGAAGATTATTTGCAGCCCCAGAACTGCAGAAATGAAAAAGGTGCTCAACCTTAGTTTCTTGGAGTTTTTTAATAACTTCTGCTACCAAAGCTCCTTTTCCCAATCCTGCAGGTGCAAAAATGGGTAATACATTTTTATCAGTATTAGATTTATCGATCCATTCCAAAATGGCATTGACTTCATTTTCTCTTCCGATGCACCATTCGTTATAATTATTGATCTTATCCCTAAAATCAAAGGCCTTGTCACCATTGAAACGAGCTATTTCACTCTTAATAGCATCAAATGTTTCATCAAGAGAATCATCTTTTTCTTCCTTGGTTTCAGCACCTTCGGTACTAATATATTTAGAACCTTTGTAATATCTTCCTTGAAAAAGATAGGGCAGGACATCTCTTTCTTCCTGCCTCTTGCCCTTATTAATTTGGACATAAGGGGAAATTTTTAATTTCTCTTCATTACTTTTGTATTGAAAATAGACCTCATTTTTTTCTAAGCTAATAATGCTATGCTCAAATCGCACTTGAAATAGGGACATGGCATCAAGAATTTTCAATCCTTTTAAGATTTCATCAACTTTTTGGTCTGGAAGATCAGATTGTACGATAATGTCTTGATGGACGATTTTATTTCGAAACGAAACAAACAGCTCATGAGCTTTTTTTTCCTGGGAATTCTCAAGTATTTGACTCCATTCTCCTTGAATATTATTCGAAATATAGGCATTCCAAATATCCTTCCATTCACCATCTGCCGGTAATTTATGAATCAATTTTTCGGCAATTATCTTTAAAAAAGCAACGTCCTTTTCATTTTCCGGTTTTGTTTTTTCAGCAATCATCAATACCGCTCCCATGCGTAAGTAAAGGGTCCCCATTCCCAAGCCTGCCATTACAAGGTTATTTAGTGTTTGTGCATTTTTTGAATCTGACGAGACTTTTGATTCGTTGTTCAGAATTAATTTAATAGCTTCTGGTTTTAAATCTTTTATGTCCCTTAATTCCAAATCGGATTTTAACTCTTCATAACGTTTGTAAAACTCCTCAAAATAATTCTTCATAGCTTCAGTATTTTGTGTTTGTATTCAAGGTCAATATCTCTTCTGCCGAGGATTAAAAAGATGGAACTGGTTTCAGTTTGGTTTTTTGGAAAGCCATATAACTTATCTAGTTCATCTTCAATGTAGTTGGTGACTTCTCCGCTTTGAGTGTATTTGAAGTGGGGATATAAAATGTATAGCGCTTCGTTTATGAGTTCAATTTCTATTTTTTCATCGTCTGCCAATTGACGGGCTATAACAAGCTTTTTATCTTTTAATCTTTCGCAAATTAGATGGATTAAACTTTTAAGTTCATCATATTCCTTTTCGTTTTCATAAGGCCCTCTATGACGCGTGTGATTTTTTATAA
>CAMCQL010000129.1 GCA_945877005.1 Chryseobacterium gleum | reverse complement strand
AAGAAAAACAATTACTGATAATTACACTAATTTTTTCATATGATTTTATTTTTTCAAAGTAGTTTTCAATTGTAAAATATCTTCTTGTAACTTTTTTAAATCTTCTGCAAATGACTCTTTTATTTGTTTTAACTCAGAGTTTAATTCGGTTATTTGTTGTTGCTGTTGCTGAATTGCATTCACCAATATTTTTGAAAGTGCGCTTTCATCAAATAAGCGAGTGTCTTGAAAATTAGTGCTGCCAATTTTATTTGTAGAAATATGAACCATGTAAGGCGCTATTTTTTCAACATCCTGGGCAATAAATCCGACATACTCTTTTTCAATATCTTCATAATCAGTTTCTTTTATATATTTAAAGGAAACAGGACGTAATTGCATGATTAATTCTAAACCATCACTAAATTGTTTTACATCTCTTTTCAAGCGTTTATCCGATAAAGCAGACCAAGAACCACCTCCTGGCTTGTATGCATTTCCTTGGCATGATATTGATTTAGAACTAAACATACCATCAAGGTCTAAAGACTGATCTCTTAAACTTAAAAGTCCTAAATTATTTCCGACCCCAAAAGTTATTTCATTCTGAACTTTTAATTGATAGTTTAAATCTGACATTGTAATTTTTCCAGAATTATCATTCCATCCGAGATTCACTGAAAACCAATTTTTATTCTCTGATGAGCTCAAATTAATTGAGCCTAATTCATTTTCAATGTTAATTCCTGATTCATCTAAACTGATATTTGATGATTTATTTGAAATTTTAACCCTATTGACATATTGATTTTGAGGAGAATTAGCGAAAATCTCTAAATTATTAATGTGTCCTGACTTAGTAGTTTTTATTCCCGTAGTTGAATCAACTAAAAATACACCACCAACTAAATTATCAGTCGAAATCAATTTATTAGAAAGTATGTAATCTCCAACTTCTAACGAATATTTTGGTTTATTTACTCCTATACCAATTTTATATTTTGGATTGGTATAAATGGAGATTGCATCTATGTTTTTTTGCCAAATAGGCAAACGGTTTTTCCAAGTTGAATCTTTAATATCGTAAGCCAATAAATCATCGTTTTTTAAACCTTCAAACTTATACTTCAATGGATCTTGAAGCTTTTTATTTACCCATAGCATTTTAATGGAGTCATAAATTACAATTTGATTATGTTTTGGGAAATTCAATTCAAAGGGCTTGTTTATAATCTCCATCCAATCGGGCGAATACCAAATTGGCTTATAAAGCAATTTATGATCCCCCCATTGAAAAGCCAATTTAGCTTTTAAATAGGAATCGTTCCAATTTAATATATCTGAATCTTTAACTTTTGAATCGCCGTCTTTTCCTGCAGGACCTTGAATGCCATCTTTTCCTGGTATACCTTGAGAACCGTCTTTTCCTGCAGGACCTTGTGGTCCTCTATCACCTTTCGGACCTGGAATGCTATTTTCAGCATATTTAGCATGTAGAGCATAAGGCACAGTTAACAATTGAGCTATTGAACTTAAAGTATATGAACTTCCTGCGTTAAGATCTACTTCAGTTTTAACAAAAAAAACTCCCTTGGACCAATCAATTGTTTTGAAATCACCTTGAACTGTTATTCCTCCACCTATTTGAATCGAAACTAATCCATTCGAATTTGTAGTCACTGAATGATCCTCGGTGTAAATTGAACTTGAATTTGAACTTCCTTCAAGAATACTTATCCTTACCGAAACCTTCTCACTATTTAACAACTCACCTTTAGAATTCCTAATAACTGCCTGGTAACTAAACACATTTGGAATTTGAGAATTTCCTTGAATAGTTGTCCAGAAAAATAGAAAATACAAAAATAAATATCTATAAAATTGCTGTGAATTTAAAATCATTTAAATAAAAATTAAATTAATAATCAATGTCGATAAGAATTTACAATCCGATGTCTAATACCACCTTCTAATAAAACTGATTCAATGATTAATGTATGCGCATCTAATTTCAATACTTTAAAATTAGAATACTCTGTATCTCCTTCTTCTTTAGTAGCTATATTCTCTTGCAGTGCATCAAATCGCCAATAAAATTTATTGCTATCACCTGATTTTTGTCCCTCACAAAGAGAAGTTTCAAAAGTTATCAATAGTGTAGCATCCGTATTAAATTTAACTCGATCGTCTTTTTCACATTCTTCTAGAGGTTGATCAATAGATTTTAATGTATCGTTACTGTAAGATTGGGAAGTAACATACCAATCATAAGAAGTCAACAATAAAACTTTATCATTTGAAGTTTCTTTTTTTAAAATCTCGAAATCAAACCCTGTTGTTTGGCCTCCTAGACTAATAATAAACGAATATTTACCTGCCTTTGAAGGTGTTCCTGAGATAGACCCTACGATAATACTGTCCTCCTTATTTACATATCCTTCTTCAATAGTTAATGTCAATCCTTGTAATCCTAAGGAGTTAATTTTTTGACTAGAATATTTCTTCCCATTTCCTCCTACATATTTGAAATATACTTTTGAATCGTTGATTTTTTCTCCTTCATAATAATCACTCTTAAACATATAAACTCCAAAAAAATCAACTTTTGCAAGTGTATTTGACACTGAAGATGTGTCGTTATTTGGTATGGAAGTAGTTGATGGTGTCACTTTTTCTTTCTCGCAACTGACTGAAAATAAAGTGATAAAAATTAGAAACATAGCTCTTTTCATATTCATAGTATTAGTTTTTAAACGAAGATATGAATCGATAATGATTTTTTTCTAACCCAAAGTGGGTATATTCACAAAAAAAGGCTGTCTCTTTCGAAACAGCCTTAATCAACTGAAAATCAAAACTCAGTTTACTAACTAAATTTTTAATCTGTCAACACTACTCGTTGACACTTTATGAACTGTCCGTTGGCATCGTAAACATTCACCATGTACACACCCACTGCTCCAAGATTTCTCAATGAAATGTCTGTTTGAGTTGGTTGTAGTTTTGTTGTTTGCAATTGCTTGCCAACTACATCGGTAATTGTTACAGTATAATTCATCAATGAAACTTCAGTAGATGCTTTGATTGTAACGATGTCGTTCGTTGGATTTGGATAAATGCGAAGCGTTGAATTCACTTTTTCATTTATCGCTCCCACTTTACAACTTGCCGTTCCATTTGCTTCGCTTAACTGAACATTTTTTGTTATTGAGGCAGCACAACCAAAATCATCCGTATACGTATAGGTCAATGCTACAGCTCCAGAGAGTCCTTTTGGATCGAAAAGGTTCTCTTCTTGTATATGATCCCCTGTAAACACTCCTCCTTTTGGAATACCTGCATTCAAACTATCCAATTGGAAAACTCCTGTGTTGCTACACAATGTTTCTCTAAAAGTCAACGAAACTTTTGGCAATGCTCTCACATTCAATGTTAGTGAAACGACACTGTCACAACCTAAGCTGTTCTTTTTCTTATAAATGTAACTTCCTGCCTCACCATATCCATCGTACTTTTCACCTTTACAAATTGTTTTCGTTAATACAGTTGTGTCGCGAGTCAACACTTCTAAATCCAACTGTTCGATACTATCACAACCATAGGATGTTTTGTAGTTAAAATAATACGTTCCAGTTTTAGTTTGACCTTTGTACGTTGAACCATAACAAACGGTTTTCTTTTCTACTTTTTTAACTGGTGCATGAACAATCAATTGTAAGGTATACACACTATCACAGCCCAACTTATTGACTAACTTTTGAGTATAGGTGCCCGTTTTGGTATAGCCTTTGTAACTAGCACCTTCACAAATGTGCTTTGTTTCGGAAGAGCTACTTGGATTGTTTACATTCAAAGTCAATTTTACGATGCTATCACATCCATACACTGACTTCTTATTTAAATAATACACACCTGAAGTACTTTTACCTTCATACGTTTGACCTTTACAAATAGATTTACTAAAAGCTGTAGTGTCTTTTGAACGAACTGTAAGATTTAATTGCTCCGTACTATCGCAACCATAAGAAGTTGTAAAACTGAAAGTATACGATCCTGTTTTTGTTTTTCCTTTATAGGTCTCGCCAATACAAATCGTTTTATTCTCAACTTTTTTAACAGGTGCATGTACAATTAAATCCAATGTATAAGTACTATCACAACCAACAGAATTAGTCAGTTTTTTTGAGTAAACACCAGTAGTTGAATATCCTTTGTAAGTTTCACCTTGACAAATGTGTTTCACCTCTTTGAAAGTACTTGGTTCATTGACCTTTAAAATGGTCGTCACAATACTATCACACCCATTTTTAGACTTCAAGATGTCGTCATAAGTTCCAGCTGATACATATTTCTTACCATTGATCTCATAGAAACCTCCTTTACAAATAGTTTGAGGATTTGATTTTCTCTGAACAGGTAATACTGTAACAGCAACTTCAGCGTTACTCGTATCACAACTTGTTCCACCATTTCGAACGGCATACAAAGTGTATTTTCCAGTATGATTAATATCTGAATTAGAAATACTTGCTGTTAAACCGGTAGCTGTAAAATTATTTGGTCCTTTCCACAAATAAGAAACTGCACCTATTACTGCTTTACCCGTCAACGTGATTGTTGAGCCAGCACAAACGGAAGGACTTGACGTAATTTGAGGTTTCGGCATCACATCTGTACATACAATAAACTTTTGCCATTCGTACAAACTCCAAACTCCATCCTGGTGCTTTACTCTCACGTAAAGATGATTGTCTCTCGATGAAAGGTTGGTTGGAGTAACTGAAATTGATCGCGTGATTGAATTGGAAGCAACAATTCCTTGAATCGGTGTCGCTTTTCCAAAACCAGGATCCGAATTAATAAAATATTCAGCTGCAATAATGTTTTTCAATGGTGAATTTAGCGTTGCTGCATCATCCACATAAAAAGTTTTTGCGACTACTTGACTCCAATTATTGATTGAATCTTTCACACGAACAAATAAGTTATGAAAACCGACAGTTAAATTTGTTGTTTTTAAATCTCTAACTATCTGTAAGGCATCTGTTGCACTGAAGGATGCTAATTTTTGACCTAATCCCTCTCCTGGATCAGTGTCAACAAAATACTCTGCTTGTACTATTCTTGCAGGTTTTGTTAACTTAATTTCAGGTTGCACATACACTACTCTAGGTTCGTACATCCCCCAATTATTAAGAGAATCCTTAACACGGATAAATAAGTTGTGAAAACCTGAAGCAAGACCAGTAGTAGTTACTTTCACAGTGGAAGCATAATTTTCTGTGGATTTAGCGAGTGTAACCACGCTCCCTTTTGCTACACCTGGATCAGAATTGAAAAAGTATTCGTACGCAACAATTTTACTTGGAGAGGTAGTTCTAACAACTGGTTGAATGAAAATAACTCTACCTTCATACAAACTCCATCTATTCAAGGAATCTTTAAAACGAATAAACAAATTATGAAAACCAGGAGCCAAACCTTCTGTAGAAAATTGTTGGATGGATGCAGTCGTTTCTGCACGAGGTAATGCGATGTAAGTACGTTTATTTTCTTCTTTGTTATAGAAGTATTCAACCCCAACAATCGGAATCGCCACCTCAACAACTGGCGCAGCCTTACAATTCGCTAAATTGATGGAGATATTGTAGCCATTGTCTTCACCAATTAATTCAGGTTGAGTACTTACAACTCTTATTCTGTACCCATTTCCATCGGGTACTTCTGGCACAATGGTGTAAATGGTATTGTTCAAAGCAGTCTCAATCGATCCTATTTTAATAGGATTTGCAAATGAACCATTTTTATCAGAAAGTTGCGCTATAAATTCATTGCCCTCTTTAAACACCCCTTTGATTGGATATTGCACTTTAAACACATTCCCACTACAAATTTGAGATTGGGCTATAAGTGAAGCCTTCCCGATCAAGGT
>CAMCQL010000128.1 GCA_945877005.1 Chryseobacterium gleum | reverse complement strand
TAACTCCGCTTGAACTGAAGCGAGTTCCTCTTTCTGTAATCTTAACGCGCGCTCCGAATCAGACTCGCCGCAACTTACAAGACCAATAAAAATAAAAAAACTTAAAAAATAGATTAATCTCTTCATCCTAAATAATTTAAAAAAAAACTAATTAACATTAATATTTCCCAACACCCAACCTTCTCCATTCTTTGTCATCACTTTTAACCAAAGATACCAAAAACCACCCTGTTTCTCAATCCCTCCTATCTCTTTTAACTGAAGTCCAGACGGATTTTTACATACTAATTTAGAAGTAATGGAAGGTGATTCGTAAAGACTGGAATTGAACGAAGATAATTTAAAGTTAAAATTAGACTCAGAATAACTTACTTTATTCAACGTCAATCTAGTTGAATCAGAGGAAAAAATCAAATCAAACTTAGACTCATTCATACACATTTCTGGACCTTCACCACTTCCTCCACAATTGTCAAAATACAAGTAATTTCCTATAATTCCTTTATTTGTCTTCTTACCATTGAAGTAGGAAAATAATCCGTACTCATTGGAACAATCGGTAGCGAAACCAGTACAATTCTCCTGATTTAAACAAATGATAACCCTACTATCACACATTTCATCTCCAAGTCCTACATCTCTTTTAGAGTAGTACTTTAAGACAATCTTTAATTCTTCTAACTCTTCAGTTTTGACCTCTTGTTGTTTATTTACATTCTCTTTAGGAACGCTAACTTGTTTTTTATTAGTACAATTTACAAAAATGAACACGCCAAACAAACAAGAAATAAAAGCAAATAAATAATTTTTCATTTTAAAAAATTTGATTAATAATAAGACGTAGATATAAAATCATTTTACCAATAAATAGCTCAAAAACACTGTTATTGTAATTTATAACATATTTATTGAAGAAAGATTTGATATAAATCTAATCAAAATTACAAAAAATCACAAGCAATTAATAAAAAAATTAATCAATCGTAATCGTACGTTCTAAGACTTCATTTTTACAATAACTGGAAAGTTCTTGTCGAATTTTGTATTCACCTGGACTAGCAAATAAATGTTTTGGATTTATTTCTATTGAACGAATTCCGTCTCCAAAATCCCATTCTAATTGATCGTAATTTTTGGCGTTTGAAATCAATTGCAACGCTTTGTCTTTAATGATTATATCAAACCCTGGTTCAATTAATTTAAGTTTCGGTAAATACCTCCAACGTGCTAAGTTATTTAAAACAATTTTGGTGGCAGCCAATTCAATCGCTTCACGATGAAAAGGTTCAATAACTATTTTTGCTTTGTTTTTATAAGGTGTTTCGCCAAAAATTGTAGTGTAGAACGTACAGGCAGACAAATAAGAGCCTGTCAAAATAGGGTGAAATCTATCTGGATCGTACAAATTAATAATCGGATAAGAATCTCTGACTTCTTTCCAAACCATACCCACCGGTACAATCCCAGCATTGAACATATCTGCAAAACGTAAATATTGTCGTTCAATTCGTAATTGCATGGAGTCGTAATGGGCAATCGCCTTCCACTTTGGATTTCCGTTTTTATAGCCCCATGTCATGTAAAACAATAAACGAGAACAAGGTGAATGCAACCGTATACTATCAATGATTTTTTTTGCAAATGGCAACGTTAAAGTATCCACTTTTCCATCTGGTTGTGCAAATTCATTGCTATGTCCCTGTAAAACAATGTAATCCCACTTTTTAGATTTAATCATTTCGTAGGTTCGTTGTCTACCTGAATGAAACTTTAAGTCTTTACCCCCCGTAACTGCTGTATCAACATGCATAAGCTTTCCATTCGAACTTGCAATGTCCTTTAAAATTCCTGGCATGTAATTGTAAAAAGTAAAACTATTTCCAATAAATAGAACAGAAGTTTCTTTTTGTGCAATCCCTTGTGAAGCAATCCCTAAAAACAATAATACGACAAGGTTTCTAAGAAGATCAACAAACTTTCTCATGAACTTAATTTTAACGCGAATTTACAATTTATAGGTTAAATCCTTCGCAAATCCAACTACTTTTCAACAAATAGTTCTTTCTTCACAGAAGAAAACAATGGTTCCCCATCTAAATTTATGTAATAAATATCGTCCCCTTGTATGGCCTGAATGATCCCATTGTCTAACACATGAATAGAAGAATAACTAGCAGGTAATTTAGATTGTCCTTTTGAATTGATAATCATATAACTTGGCAATTGAACTTCTTCAATTAAATTTTCTGTTAAATAAGTTAATTTCCCTTTATTTGGCAATGCGATGTGTTTTCCTTCTTTATCAATCATCGAAAACCCTTTTGATTTTTGTACTATCGCTGTAGACTTTTTAAATGGTGTTGCAAAATCAAAACTTGAATTAAACGCATCAACCAACGAATCATCTAAAAAGAAATATCCTTGTTTATCTTGATAAACTATTAACGAATCATAATTGAAATCACCAACAAATTTACCAGAACTTCTTTTTACCATTCCTGTTGTGATATCAATCAATACCCATTGTTTTTTTTCTTTTTCGTAAAAACTAAATTTATTATCTCCATGGAAAGCGACTTTTTTATGTGTTTCCTTTTCATCCAAACAAACTTTCCCATAACTATCATAAACTGCAACTTGTCCGTTTGTTTGAGCCACTAACACATACAAACCTTTCAATTGAACCGATTTATTATTTTGTTCTGCACCAATCAATTCTCCTTTTTCTGAATAAATTACGGACGCATTTTTTGAAAGTAAAACCCCTCCATGATAAATATCCAAGCGCTTATCAGCTTTCCATTTAGCAATCAATTTAAATTCGGAAGAGTAAATTCTTACTTTATTATTGTGGTGAATCGCAATGTTTCCACTTGTTTTATCAAACAGCACTTCAGATTCCTTACATTTCAATAATGGTTGAAATTCTAAGTTATAAATCAATATCTCTTCATTATTTTCAGCAACTATAAAATTTCCAACTCTTTCAATTTTACGTGAATGAAAGGGTAGTAATGTATCGTTTTCTAATGACACAACTCCAATTACTTCTTTGCTTTCAGTAATAAATGTAGATTCCGTTAGAAATTCGATAGGTTTTGATTTAGTTTTTGCTACAATCTCTAATTGAGCATTTAAAATCACAAACTCTTTATTTATTTTTTCTACAAGGTAATCGAATTTTAAAAATTTATTTGCCTTCGTTACACCTAATATGTGATTATTTTCATCGATTACTAAATTGTTTTTTTCACCTTTAAACAACTTGTTTTTTTCACCAGCAACTTTAAATTCGTAACCATTCAAAGGAAGTTGTCGAAATTCTTTATCGTAGTATACCTTCTGTATACTACTTCTTCCTGCAAGAAACAAGGTGTCTCCTAATTCAGAAATTCGTTGTAATGAATGGTAAACTGGAGGGATAACGATTGAATCAGTAGTAATTATTCCAAAACGGTTGCTTATTCGATAAATAGCTGTTCCTAATTTATAATCTTCCAGAGCGTCTACCCCATTTTGAAAAATACTTTTTCCATCTTTTGTTAAATAATTCCATTTGGCATCCACTAATTCATACGATTTAGTGAACTCAAGTCTCACCTTTGAAAATCTATTGTAATCCAGTACTAATTCACGAAATTTATTGGAGAAATCTGAAGAGAAATTGGCATCTTTTAATTCTCCATCTACTGCATATTTTACAGCATAATTTTTAGCTTCAGAATAAAAATTTACATTTTTAATTGTACCGTCTGAAAACAATAACCCAAACCCATCTTTCGTTAAAACACGAGCAAAATTTCTATTTTGGTAATCTTGTTCGAAAATTGAATACACTTTTAAATTTGGTATTCGTTGAATCGTTTGATGATTAATAACATCAAACACTCCAATAAATCCATTCTTTAAATTCAATGTATTTTCTAAAAAAGGATTAACATAACTACTCTGTGCAGAAAAATAAATTTGGGGTAAAAAGGTCATAGAGGTGTTTTCCATGTACTTTAATGTTTTAAACATTGGTCTGATTTTTAATGAATCATTGCGTTTAAACCCCCATGAATTCACAATGGATCCTTTCAAATTCGTGTTTTTTCTGTAGGACGTATCCAAAAACCATCCCAAACTCAATAGTCGGCTATCATAATTAACCGGTCTTAATTGTCTTTGTCGCTGATTTATACCAATTGCTTTATCAAAATAGATAGTTTCTCGAACGGTATGATTTCTATTGATAATGGAAAAACTAAGCTGCCCATTCAACCATGATTTTACTATTGTATCTGACACTATTAACTCATCGTAAACACACGGTAAAACTGTTTCAAAGCTTTTTAATGAAACCAATCCTCTGGACATGCGATCTATACTTGTAAACTGAACCACTAAAAAATCTCCAAGTGGAGAAACACTGGAATAGATAGGCTTCAAGCGCTCTTTAAACTCCGCGTCTAATATTCCGAAAAATTCCTTTTTTTGAACAATATAGTAAGCGTGCGTAGGAGCTTTGTCAATTGATGTGTAGATAACTTTTGCAAGTAATTCTCCTTTCGGGCTAATTACACCAACCAATTCGTTATCAAGCACTTTGTAATTTGAATAAAACTGCCGTAGCTGCTCTCCTTTGGTTTTAAAAACAATTTTTCCGACAGAATAGTCTAAAAGTGTAAGCTGCTTATTAACAGAGAAATAAAATTTATCAGCAATAAAATCAGCATAATCTACTTTTACAGGAAGTAGATTGACGCGATTCTTGACAATGATTTGATGAGATTTGGGCCCAATAAAATACATATATTCGCTCGTTGTATTTAAAACGGATATATTCGAATCAAGCAGTACGCCTTTTGGAGAAAACACCATTTTTTTTGTTCGTTCTGAAAATCCAACAAATGCATCAAAATGGAAAATGTAAGTTTTTGAACTCAGTTTTTTAGGGCTATTCCACTGATCATTAAAAAGGTATAGATTAGTGTCTTTCTTGAAATAAATCCAGTGATTATCCAGTTTTTTACACCAATCATACGTCAAACTCAAATTTTGATGCGATGCATAGACATACTTCTTATCTAGACTGTCAATTAAATAAAAATCACCCGTAAGATGAAATACTTTTGAATAAACAGGCGGAACAATTTCATTACCAGCCCTATCCATAAAACCATACTTATTGTCTCTTAAAAAATAGGCGACACCATGATTATCGAAATAATTGATAAAATCGTACCTTTTTTCTATTCTTTTTTGAATTTTAGCATTGACAAACCACCACGATGTGTCTTTCTTGATAGGGTAAATCATTTCTTCTTGACTGAAAATCACGCCAAATGAAAATGAAAAAATCAAAAATAATGAGATCGATTTCATAATTTCTAGTATAAAATGAACCCTTATTCGATTTTTTCCAAAGTAATACTTTAAATTTTCAGAAAAAGGGTTCGATTAAACTTTACTATTCATTGTTTTTTAATACACTTTTAATTGCCATTGTAAAATCTTGATGAGCAACAATATTTTTACCTGTTGACTTCATTTCAAAATCACAACTTCCAGTAGCTAAATTTTGTTTTGCAATTTGAAAATCTCTAGGAGTACAACTCCATATCTCTGATTGCTCTGTAATTGCAATTAAATAATTAGACTTGTTTGGATTAAAACTAATTTCTTTTTTCAATGTATTGATTTCGACAACAGCATTGTCCTCTTTACAAACTAAATACAATTGCAATGGTTTCAATGCGACATTTTCAGGAAAATGAATTAATGCGATTATTGGTACCCTATCAGGATCTCTATAAATGTAATCCCAATTGTATATTCCAAAAGATCTAACTGCATATTTTCGAGTGATTTTTCCACAAGCTACGTCATTAAAATAACCCAACAATTCATTTTTATCTTTCAATGCCTTGAG
>CAMCQL010000127.1 GCA_945877005.1 Chryseobacterium gleum | reverse complement strand
TTTAGGCATTTATAAAACAAAAGGGGCTTCATTAGTTGGTGTAAGGTGGTACATGGGAGAAACTTCTGCATTGCAAGGAAATGCTCCAGATGGTTCCACAGCAGATTTTCGCTTTACTACATCTAATGAATTAGAGAATTCTTCTTATTTATTTCCTTCCAAAAATCTATCTTTATTTACAGAACATATTTGGTTCATTGGCAATCGAATGAGCGTGAATTTTGGTGTACGTTACGAACATATAACCAGTGCATCAAAAGGGTATTATAAAGTTTATTCGATTCATAATTTAACGCAAGATACATTATCAATTCAGAAATTTCAATCGAGTAATGAATTGACACGTTCTGTTCCATTGGCTGGGTTTGGTGCGACCATTAAAACCACGAAACAAACATCGTTGTATGGAAATTTTTGCATGAATTACAGAGCTGTTAATTTTAGTGATATTCGAGTAACAAATCCTAATTTATTGGTTGATAGCACTATGCGAGATGAGTTTGGTGCTACAACAGAAATAGGGTTTCGTGGTTTTATACTTCCTTATTTATACATCGATGCGGCTGCATTTCATTTATTTTATGGAGACAAAATTGGTATTACACCTGTTCCTAATACATTAAAAAAGATTCGAACGAACATAGGAAATGCTCGTAATCTTGGGTTAGAATTCTTACTTGAATACGATTTCATCAAAGCATTGAGAGATAGCTCAGAATACAGTGCGGCACTTTTTCTTAATTTTTCTTACATTGATGCGAATTATATTTCTTCCAGTGAAACTAATTTTATAGGTAAACAATTAGAATACGTAAGTCCAATCCTTTGGAAGACAGGATTTAAATTACGAAATAACCAATGGAGTATTACACTACAAGGATCCTACAATGCAGCACAATATTCCGACGCTTCTAATTCAGAAGAACCAAGTGGAGATGCAGTAATAGGAATTGTACCTGCCTATTTTGTAATGGACATGTCGGCGAAGTACGCATTCAAAAAATGGTTTACAATTGAAGGCGGAATTAATAATTTATTAGATACCTCTTATTTTACGCGAAGGGCAACTGCATATCCTGGTCCTGGAATTCTTCCTTCTGATGGTCGGAATTTTTACATTACACTTCAATATAAATTTGGCGAGCGGTAGAAATTTATAAAGATGTTTGTTTTTTTATTTTAAGTTAATTATTTTAGTTAAAAAATTAAAAACTATGTCTTTACCTATATTAAATGTACTTGAAAATTTGGGTGTTCCGAGTGTTGCTTCAGAGGTTTTAATATTGAACGAACCTTTTGATTGGTCAAATACAAATTCAATTATCGGTCAAATAGAAGACCGTTTATCTTTAAGGGCAATTGAATTACCTGCAAAACGTAAGATTTTAAAAATTGTAACTGAAGCATTGGATAATGTGTGTAAACACGCGTTTAAATACCCTTCTCAGCATGTTTCTAGTTTCATTTGTCATTTAGATATGGCGGATCGTTTATATATTTCAACACGAAATTTAGTTCCAAATCTAGAAGTAGGAAATTTGATTAAAACCATTCAAGAATTGAATTATTCAAATCAAGAAGAATTGAATAAATTATACAAGGAACAATTAAAAAATGGAAAACTTTCTGCAGAAGGTGATGCTGGATTAGGCTTGATTGAAATTGCAAGAAAATCTACAGAACACATAAAGTTCACAGTTGAGTTTCACGACATAGAAACTTCGAATTTTACTTTTTTAATTACTGTTGATCTAAAAAATTATTAATCATGGATAGATATTTCGTAGAGGCTACAAAAATGACTCCTCAGATTGAGTTAGACCCTATCAATAAAGTTTTTTCAATGTCTGGTAATTCTCGCCCTGAGAATCCTATGCAGTTTTATAAACCTATTTTTGAATGGTTAACTGCTTATATCGAAAGTTCAGATGATAAAATGGTATTTAAAGTTAAAATGGACTATTTCAATACGTCTACTAGTAAAGTATTGTTAGATTTATTTGAATTGTTTGAAAAATTCGCTCCAAATAAGGACATTCATGTTGTTTGGTATTATCAGTCTGATGATGAAGAGATGCAAGAAGCAGGTGAAGAATTGTTGGATTTAGTTGAGATTTCATACGAGGTAAAGGAAATATAAAGCTTTATCATCGTTTAATTGATTTATAAGGGTATCCGACAAGATACCCTTTTTTCATTTTTTGAAAGTTTTCAGTAAATTTTAAATATGAAGAATCTGTTATATATTAGAAGACCGTTGCAAAAGTTATAAATCGAGGCGGATTAAAAATTTAATACCGGAGTTTACTTTTGTAAATGAGGATGTTAAATTTTTGATTCAACGATGAGTTAGGGGTTTTGCAACGGTCTTATTAGGTTATTTAGTAGAAGTTAAACCACTATATCTCAACACCTATTAATACTACATCATCCATTTGCTCATAGTTTCCTCTCCAGTTTTCGTAAGTTGTATCAAAGAATTCACGTTGTGAAGAAGTAGGTTTGTCTCCAATTTCTAGAATTGCTTTTTTCAAGTTCACAATTTTAAAACGTGATTCTTCCTCATTCATTTGATCGGCATAACCATCACTGAAGGTGTATATTTTGTCCCCTTTTTGAACCTGAATAGTGTTTTTTGTATAAGGGGTCATCTTTTTATAGATACCAATTGGTTGTTTGTCAGCTTTGAATTCGATTAATTCTCCATTTCTAAGCACATACATTGGATTATTTGCACCAGAGTAAGAAACTTCATTTGTATTTAAATCCCAACAACACAATGCGATATCCATTCCGTTTCTCATTTTTTCATCTGAATTTAAATCGATGTTTTTATTCAATGTTTTTATGATAGAGTCTCGCAATAGATCTAAGATTAAGTTTGTATCCTCAATTTCTTTTTCGATAACGATTTCGTTGAGTAAGGACATTCCAATCATGGTCATGAATGCACCAGGAACTCCGTGACCAGTACAGTCAGCCGCTGCCCAAAACAATTTGTTTGATTTTGTTTTGTAACCCCAATAGAAATCACCACTAACGATGTCTTTAGGTTTGAATAAAATGAATAAATCTGAAAAAATGGTTCTAAAATAGTCGTCGGAAGTAATGATTGCTTCTTGAATTGTTTTCGCGTATTCAATACTTTCAGTAATCATTTCATTTTTTTCCTGGATTTCATCTCTTTGTTTAACAACCTCTGCTGTACGTTCATCTACAATTTTTTCCAGTTTAATGTTGTCTTCGCGTAATTTTTTAGTGTACATACGTATGATTACATAAACAAATCCAACAATAATTAGTACGTATATAAAGTAGGCGATATAGGTTCTAAACCAAGGTGGGCGTATTGTAAATTTGTACGAACCAATTTCTGAAATTTGTCCTAATACATTTTTTGATCGAACTAAGAAAGTGTATTTTCCTTCGAATAAGTTGGTATAGTTTTTAAAGTTATCTTTTGACCAATCCGACCATTCTTCATCAAATCCATCTAGTTTGTATTGATATTGTGTTTTGTCTTCATTGCTGTAGTAAGGACTTGTAAAAATAAAATTCATTTCGTTAAAAGCGTAATCAATTTTTGGTTCTAATTCTTTTGTTTGAAATGCTCCGATGGTAACTATTCCATCTTGTTTTTCCCCTTTATAGTTTCCTTCAAATAAGACTGAGTCTTTTCCAACAATGATTCTTCTAATCAACGTTCTGTCAACAAATTTGTTAGTGTTTATTTCCTTTTTGCTATACATATATAACCCATCAGGAGTACCCATCCATAGTTTGTCATTGTCATCAATGAATGAAAAGATGTGCATTTTTGGTAATCTTTTCAGATCAAGTGTATCTCTTTTTTTAGTTTGTAAGTCGATGATTGAAAAACGAGCTGTTGCATCTCCATAGGTTGAGGTGTATAATTTATTTTTCCCGTTGTCTTTTAAACGCCATACTCCAATTTTATCTTGACACATAAAATCACCTAAATCGCATGCTTTTAATAGATGATCTCTTTTTTCATTTGTACGATAAAGGCCTTCTTTGGTAGCGATGTATAGTTTATTTTTTATTTTAAAAATTTGGTTATTAGATGGATTTTTAAGTCCATTCTTTTTCTCAAATATTATGGTTTTACCTTGTGGTGTGAGGTATCCAATTCCTTTGTTATCTGTTGCAAACCAGATGTTTCCGTTTTCTTCAATTTCGATACTTCTGATTGGACTCGCAGATTCAAATAGCTGTTTTGATAGTTTTGTTGCGGGACTATATTCAAAAATACCATTGGAAGTTCCTATTACAAGTTGATTTCGGTTTGAAGTTATAATCCATGCAGTATTATAATTTTTCAACATGGTTGCACTTTTAGTTTGTGGGTTAATTTCCATTAATCCAAATGAGTTTCCAGCATATATCTTTCCTTGGTGCAAATACAGTTTCCATGTTTCAGAAGCTACTCCTTTAATTGGAACAAATACTCCGTTTTCAAGGTATTTTATTGCAGTACTTGTAGCAACGTAAGGAGTACCGTTGTATACAAGAACATCTTCTACTGTACCCTCAATACCTTCATTCATGGACCAATTTTTTATTCCTGAATTTATTTCGACACGAGATACCCCTTTGTCGGTACACAACCAAGCATTTCCCATACGGTCATTGAATACTTTATTGACAGCGTTATTTAACAATCCTTGTTCAACCGTAATTTGATTGGTTAAATTTCCTTTTAAATCAAATAAAAACAGACCATTATTAATTGTTCCAATTGCAATTTTGTTATTTACAGTTCGTTCGACACTATAAACTATTGCATTGATTAATGATTCGTTGTGTGTTTGAAAATTGTAATTTTTTGACGTGATTTCTCCAGTTTTTTCATTGTAGATCACAACAGCATCTTTCCCAGATAGAAAGAGTATTTCTTTTTTGTTTAAAGCAACTCCACCAACGATAGGAATACCTTTAAAGTAAGCACCGTTTTTTAATGGTTTAAGTTGGCTTTTATCTAGGTAGTATAAACCTTCATCTTTTATGTTGACAATAATTTTATCATCAATTTTATTCAGTGTAAAAAAAACACTTTTTTCTATGTACTTTATTTCTTTTCCGTTCCATGAATAAATGCCTTGGTCTGTCGAAAAGTAGACATACCCTTTGTTATATGCACAGGTCCAAACATTTTGAAAATCTCTTAATTTTTTTGGTATAAAATTTTTTAAGGAAACATATTCTAATTTCCCTTCTTTTGTTGGAGCTAAATATCCAAATTCTCCAACTGCGCCTACAAAAATGGTTCCTTTTTCATTTTTACAAAATGAGAGTGGAGGTGCATCATTGTTTAATTTGATAGAAAACCAATTTTTTCCATCGTAAGTTGAAATACGTGTTCCTGATCCAAAATACAAGATTCCGTTATTGTCTTCAATTCCTGACCAAGTTTGTGCATTTGCACCAGTTTCTTTTGGGTCAAAATTCCTTATAGAGTACCTTCCTCTTTCTTGGGAATTAACGATTTTTATACCGGTTATTAACGAAAAAACTACCAATAGAATATTGGTGATGAAATTGGTTGTGTTAGCGTAGCGTTTCATTGTAATGATTTTTATGTAGTTCGACTTGTTTAGATATCAATCATTTATGGGTTTGAAATTAAACCTTAAAATACACAATATTTTTAAAACCTAATAAAAATCATTATTTTTTGTTGCCTAAGTCACTTTTCCCCCCCTTCTTATGCCTTAGCTTTGATAAAGAATGCGGTTATACCAAATGGACCTATGTTGCAAATGGTTTTTATGGAATTAAACAGGCCAATTAACTAGAGTTGACGGCAGATGTTTGTCCTTCAATTTTGTTAAATAAAGTCCTTTATAAAAGCCCATTTATTTAATGTACACATAATAGAAACAGTTTGTTTATATAATATGCTTTTAACAGTGAAACCGT
>CAMCQL010000126.1 GCA_945877005.1 Chryseobacterium gleum | reverse complement strand
AATCAAGGGATTGGAATTCAATCCACGGGAGGAGAAACTGCAGACGTAGGAGATTTGGTTCGAACATTGATTGTTGATTCAACCGTAGTTTGTAGAATGAAACGTGAAGAGGTGATTTCTAACCACACAATCCAACCGGGAGATGTCATCGTTGGGCTTTCCTCTTTTGGACAAGCAAGCTACGAATCTTCTTACAATGGAGGAATGGGTAGCAATGGATTGACATCTGCAAGACACGATGTGTTTATTCATGAATTAGCTACTAAATATCCTGAAAGTTTTGATGCTGCTGTACCTGAAGATTTAGTGTACTCAGGTTCCTATAAACTGACTGATTCTGTAAAAGACAGCCCTATAAATGCAGGTCAATTAGTATTGTCACCTACAAGAACTTATGCCCCAATAATCAAAAAAATACTTGACAACCATCGATCAGAAATTCATGGAATGGTTCATTGCAGTGGCGGGGCACAAACGAAAGTTTTACATTTTGTAGAAAACGTTCATATTATAAAAGATAATTTATTTGAACTTCCTCCACTATTCAAAACGATTCAAGAAGAATCTAAAACAGAATGGAAAGAAATGTACAAAGTGTTCAATATGGGACACAGAATGGAAGTATATGTTGCACCAGAACTAGCAGATACAATCATTGAAATTTCAAAATCTTTCAATGTTGACGCAAAAATTGTTGGGCGTGTAGAGGCGTATGATGGAAAGAAATTAACCATTCAATCTGAATTTGGGGAATTCGTTTATTAAAAATAAAAGATGCAAGATTTATTAAAAAAATTAGAAGCGATTGAATACCGTTTTACGGAAGTTGGGACACTTATAGTAGATCCTGATATTATATCAGATATGGATCGCTATGTGAAACTAAATAAAGAATACAAAGAACTTGATGAAGTTGTCAAAGTTTACAAAAACTACAGAAATATCATTGACAATATAAAAAACTCGAAAGAAATCCTTGCTGTTGAGGAAGATCCAGAAATGCGAGAAATGGCAAAGATAGAAATCGATGAATTGGAAAATCAACGCCCCATCATAGAGGAAGAGTTAAAAGTTTTACTCATTCCAAAAGACCCGGAAGATGATAAAAATGCAATAATGGAGCTCCGTGCTGGAACAGGTGGAGATGAAGCTTGTATTTTTGTTGAAGATTGTTTTAGAATGTACACCATGTTCTTTAAAGAAATGGGATGGAAATATGAAATTTTAAACTCACAAGAAGGAGGTACAAAGGGATTTAAAGAAATTTCTATTGAAATTGAAGGTGAAGGTTTATACGGTATGCTAAAATTTGAATCCGGTGTACATAGGGTGCAACGTGTTCCAGAAACTGAATCTCAAGGTCGTGTGCATACCTCTGCAATAACTGTAGCTGTTTTACCTGAAGCAGAAGAAGTTGATTTTGAATTAGATATGAATGATGTTCGAAAAGACACCTTTAGAGCTTCTGGAGCTGGTGGTCAGCACATTAATAAAACTGAATCGGCGATTCGATTGACCCACTTACCATCTGGACTTGTCGTAGAATGTCAGGATGGTAGATCTCAACATAAAAACTTGGAAAAAGCGATTTCGGTTCTACGATCTAGATTGTATCAAATTGAATTAGACCGAGTACACGAAGAACGAGCGGCAAAGAGAAAAACGTTGGTTTCTACTGGTGACCGTTCTGCAAAAATCAGAACTTATAATTACCCTCAAGGAAGAATCACAGATCACCGAATCAATAAAACGATTTATAATCTTTCTGCTTTCATGAACGGAGATATAAAAGATATGATTGACGCACTTAAAATGGCAGAAAATGCAGAACGAATGAAAGGTGAAGAAAATAATTAATTCGATGAAAAAAATATTCTGGTTTATAGTATTAATATTTTCATTTTCATCATGTATAGAGATTTTCGATGAAATTTCACTAAAAAATGATGGATCGGGGACATTTTCTTATAAAATCAACTTAAGTTCAAGCAAAATTAAGGTAAACTCGATTCTCGCGCTTGACAGTTTAGATGGAGCAAAAGTTCCTTCAATTAATGAAATCAAAGATAAAATAAACAAATACAAAGAATTAATTTCGAAAAAAGAAGGAATTAGTAATGTAAAAACAGAAACTAATTTCAATGATTTCATACTAAAATTTCAATGTGACTTTACATCAGTAGTAGCGCTCCAAAAAGCAATCAAAGAAGTTTTTGAAGAAGAAAGCAAATCAAAAACAATAAAAGAAATAGAAACAAACTGGTTAGTATGGGAAAATAACAAATTAACAAGATCAATACCTTCCATCACACAAGATTTTACTTCACGTTTAAAAAGGGAAGATTTAGAGGCTTTAAAAAATGGAAAATATTTCTCAATTTCACGATTTGAAAAGCCCATTGAAAAATTTGACAATCCACAAAGTATAGTATCACCAAATAAATTAAATATCTTAGTTAAAAACTCTACTTATTCGTTGATTAAAAATTTGAAATTATTAGAAAATACCATCTATCTTAGTGATAGTAAGAAGCAAGAAAAATAGAATTCAGAAACATGTCGAAACAATATATAAAATATTTTATAGTTCTAACCTACTTTTTGTGTTATTCAAGTGCACTTGTATGGGCGCAGACTTCTGACGCGATGGTACCAAAGGATGCTGTTACGGTAATTAGTATCAATAATACATCCTTATTGAAAAAAATTCAAATGGATTCACTGATTCAGTATGAATTCATGGAAGAAGTTCAATCTGAAATGTTTGATGGTTCGGCTGATAATAAATCATTGAAAGATGCAGGAATTGATTTCAACCAAAAATTCCACGTATTTTATGGAAAAACAAATCTATACGAACTCTCTGGATTCTCATTTGGAATTAGTGATAAGAACTCCTTATTGCAAGTATTTGACGATTATGAAAAGACAAAAATTAAAATACCATCTATCGATTACTACAAAAGTTATTTTAATCATTTAATTATCAAAGATCAGAAACATGGATTGGTCTTAAGAGTTGATCCGAATGAAGACAAAGTGAAAAAAATACTGGATTCAATTTGGACAGCACGTGGCAATGGGTATGTGTTTGAAGATAAAAAAGAGGAAGGCGAAAATGAAAGTACAAAAACGGGTGAAGATGAACCGATTTACAAAATACTCAATAACAATGAACTCGAAGAAGACGACAGTGAAACGGCGATAGATACTTCGAATGTACTTTATAAAACCTATTTTGAGCTTCGTGATAGTATCTCTACTCAATTACAAAGTGAATATCTTAAACAAATTTTAGAAGAATTGTTCGTTAACAACATAAATCTTCAACAACAAGATCCGAAATTTAAGTTGCTCCTTTCTCATGAATCAGAAGGGATTATATACATTGATAATTCTCGAAACTTTCAATACGCAAAAGGATTTTGGTATTTTCAAACAATGTTTCCAGAACTATTCAAAGATATAAAAACTCTCTATACTGGAAACGTTATCATGGGTGATATCTTTTTGAGAGATAACAAAATTGAACTTAGTTTTAATGCGACTTACGGAAAAAAATTAGGGGAAATTTATGAACGCCTAAATAGCACAAAGTTCGATAAAAAAGTATTGAATTATATACACCAAGACAGCCCCGGTTTCTTTACATATAATATTAATCTAAAAGAAGGATTTGAAAAAGCCTACGACATCATTATTCCTCTATTAAAAAATGAGAAAGATCCACGTGTGACAAGTAATGTTTTAAAGGCAGAATTACTCCATGAATTTATCAACACAGACGCAGTTTTCGATACTTACAAAGGAAGTATGTTTGGAACTTTTAATGGAATGAAAAAAGTTAAAACAAAAAGAATCGAATTTAGTTACGATGAAACTACGTTTGCCTACACAGAAAAAGAAGTTGTTGGTGAAGAAGATATGCCAATTTTTACTGTTGGGTTTTCCACGGGCAGAGCTGACATACCTGAAAAAATCTTACAATACATGAGTCGAATGACTTCAAGATTTAAGAAAATAGATCATTACTGGAAAATTGAAGATGCAGTATTGAACTCCGTTCCTGCTTATATAATTGCAAATAAAGAGGGCTTATTAATTGTCACAAATGATGAAGACTTAGTCATCAACCATGCGAATGGATATGGAAACCAGTCACTTACTGGAAATAAAGCAAAACACGCTAAAAAAAGTAAATTCATGTATGCTTATGTAAATATCGGACAGGTACTGAATAAAATTCCTAAACAAGTCTTTACTAACAAACAGAACGAAATATTAAATGCGATTAGAGGAAAAGAAGGGTACATAGAATTGACGACAGAGAAAACAACTCCTGATCACACCAATTTTGATGTTAATTATTATTTCGAAGGAAAATACACTGACTCTGGAAAATACCTTTTAGACTTAATAAATTCTGCCTTCATTCTTGCGAAATAGAAAATGATTCGAAAAGTTACATTCATTATTTTTCTACTTTCATTATTGATTGCATTCTTTTATTTTAGGCCCTTGTTATTTAAACAAAAAGAAAACCCTTCATTATTAGACCGTATGCCAGAAGGGCAATTTTTAGGAAGAATAAAATTGCTAGATATTGCAGAAGAAACCTCCTCCCTTTTGTATTACAACAAAATTCCTTTCAGAGACCTTTGTTCACCAGAGTTTTTGCTTGCACAAGCTAAAAGTTATGGGCTCGATATTCAAACGGACATCTATTTTTTCGCGAATGATTCTGGGGAATGGGGAACATTGGCAAAAGTAAGCGATAGTAGTAAAATCATTTCTGGAATAGCCCGACTAAGACAAAATTCAGTCATTAAAGATACACTTGTAGGAACACAACACGTATTTGCTTTAGATAAAAAAAACACTTATTTAACCTATGGAGCTGATTGGGTGTTTCTTTATAAAGGTGACAATTTACCTCGCAGAATGTACCATGTAATGTATTCCAAAAAAAATGATATTTCTAAAAACTGGAAAAAATTTGAGCGTGAAAAAGAATTCAAAAAAGAAAAAACAGTTGTATACATCAATCATCCAAAAGTCAATGAAAAAGGAATTGACGCAATCTTGGTTGCTCATGATTCAGATTCAAGTTCAGTGCAAGTAAAAACCTACATACGCAGTAAAAAAAACCTGAAAATCAGTCCAAAAAAAGAAGGATTATCTTTCATAAGTAATTTACAAAGAGACAATACAGTTCATTTGCATCTAAACATCAATGATCTTAGATCGTCCCCTGAAGATCCTTATTACCAACTTATGGAAAAACTTGGTAGAAGAATTAGTTTTCCTGTCAATTCATTTTTAAATGCATGGGAAGGAGATTTGTCGTATCACCAAGGTGGATTTATCAATGTGAAAGAAAAAGTAATTACATCTCAATTAGATGAAGACTTTAATGTTACTGAAACAGTAACCCTGCAAGATAAAAAAGTCCCCGCATTTGCTTTGTTATTATCAATCAATACTAACATTCAAAATTTACTAAATCAATTATTTTCAAAAGGAATTCTTCGAAAGGAAAACGACAATCAACTACGATTCTTATTTTCACCTCCATTAAAGATTCAACAAACGAAAAACTTCATTTACTTCTATTCTTCTGATGTAGTTCCACCTACTACACTTTCATCGTTTAACGGAGGAATACTTAAATACGAAGGAAACCGATTCGGATTTCAGATTGATTCAATGAATGCAAGAGAAACATTTGGCTCAGTTCGAATTCCTGTTGGATATTTTCTCTATAAAAGAAGAATATTTTAGGTTAGAGAGAACCAAAATAACTTTCATCACTAAAAAATTCTCTTTTTAACACCTCTTATTTCCATTAGAAAAAAGGGTTCTACCATTATTTGTGTGGGTAAAGATTTAATCCTCCATGGAAAAATAATATAGCGCTCCTAAAATTTTCAAACTTTCTGTATCCTTTAGCATGAATTTTTATTTCTTGAATTTTCCCATTTAATCTCTCCGCCATTCCATTTGAG
>CAMCQL010000125.1 GCA_945877005.1 Chryseobacterium gleum | reverse complement strand
TGACCAATACTTCGTTCCATGGCTCCTGGATGTGGACCATGAGGTATTCCACCAGGATGTAATGAAATATAGCCTTTTTCTACATGATTTCTACTCATAAAATCACCATCCACATAATACAACACCTCATCTGAATCTATATTACTATGATTGTACGGTGCTGGAATTGATTTTGGATGATAATCGTACAAACGAGGGACAAACGAACAAATCACATAATTATGCGCCTCAAATGTTTGATGCACCGGTGGCGGTTGGTGAACACGTCCAGTAATCGGCTCAAAGTTATGGATTGAAAATGCATATGGAAAATTGTAACCATCCCATCCAACAACGTCAAAAGGATGAGTTGCATAAACTACCTCGTGTAATACATTTTCTTTTTTGATTTTAATCAAAAATTCACCTTTCTCATTGTGTGTTTCCAATTCTGTAGGAACTTTTAAATCGCGTTCACAAAATGGGGAATGCTCCAACAATTGACCAAAATTATTTCTATATCTTTTTGGTGTTATAACAGGACTAAACGATTCAACAATAAATAAGCGATTATCCTCTGTATCAAAATCAATTTGATAAATCATTCCTCTAGGAATAACGAGATAATCTCCGTATTCAAAATTGATATTCCCTAATAATGTTCGCAATTTACCAGAACCTTTGTGTACAAAAAGCACCTCATCTGCATCTGCATTCTTATAGAAGTATGCTCTTAAAGATTTTTTTGGAGCAGCCAATGCAATGTTCAAGTCATTGTTAAACAATACAATCGTTCGACTATCTAAAAAATCATCTTTTGGTTCAACTTCAAACCCTCTCAACATCTGAGAAGAAATGTTTTTATCGATAGCTGCAATAGGAGTTAAATCTATTGGAGCAGAAACCGATCTTACTTGAGTTGGGCGATGTACATGATACAACAAAGAAGAAAATCCATGAAATCCTTCAGTACCAAATAATTGCTCATAGTAGTAACCACCCGTTGGTTTTTCAAACGTGGTGTGACGCTTTGAAGGGAAATTACCTAATTTTGCGTAAAAAGGCATAGTTAATTGTCTTTTTTCTGTAGATTAATAAATAACTCTTTATCTTTCAAAAAAGAGCATACAACACAAATTTATGATTTGATTCTCAATTATGCAAATCGACTTTAACACATTTGAGTTAATCTGAGAAAACCGTCTCTAAATTTGTATTTGAACATTTGATTGCAACTTTATATATACCATGTTCAACCATCTGCATTCTATGTGTTTTTTCGCGTTTAAATGAGAATTTGGATGGAGTAGTTACCAATTGATAAATTTCCCCATTGATTTGTAAACGGTAATCTATCTGCTTATTTTCAGGAAGAGATAAATAAACAAGTAAACTACTGGTAACCAACTTATCTTGTTTTAATTGTTCTGGATTTATTTTGGCAAACACTATTGTAACGACTTCTTTCTTTTTATTCATTAATTGCTTTAAAAGAACATATGAATTCGCCAGATTATCAGACAGTAGCTCTTTAGGTTCTTTGTCATCAGACAAACGAGCTAACTGTTTATTACTTTTCCCCCAGATGTATCCTATCCAACTAAAATGACCATAACAAACACTACTTCCAATTACTGAAGCTGTTTCATTTAATTGTTCTAACTTGATGGTAGAACGTGATCCATTTTTTAGAACTTCCTTGTCTTTCAAAATTGCATCAATTAGTTTAAATTTTCGATCACTTATTTGAAGGTCTTGACTTATCATTTTATTGGAATAAGTTGTGAGTGTAGAGATGACAAAAATTAATATGGATACAAAAGCAAAATAAATTTTTTTGAACCGTTTTATTTTAGTTCCAGGATAAATTAGGAGGACAAGTATTGCTAAACTTATACCGTAAAAGGAAATATAAGTTGTAACATACCCATCCAAATTATATACCTCTTTGTTGTATTTTTGAGTAAATCCAAAAAGTAAATTTTGGGCATAACATAAAAAAATCGCACCAAAAAAAAGATAAAAACTTCTTTTAAAAGTCAATAAAAATAAGGGTGTTTTAGTTAGCGAAAAATATACAAGTGATGCAAGAAGAATAGGCTTCAATAATTCTTGAAAAGAAAGTGAGGACAAAACATATTGCAAAGAATTTTTGAAATTTTGATCGAATTCAGAAAATACACTTCGATTCTTAAAGTAGGTATGCATTGGAAATGCACTACTATTAAAATTATGAATTAGTTTAAATACATTATAAAAATCAATCTTAGTTGCCAGTGTATTTCCATCGTAGGTAGCACTAGAAGTGGGATACCCTATTGTATAGCGATAACCAAAATACAGTACTAAAAACACGATTCCTATTCCCAAAATTGGTAGTGCTTCTTTATTCAAAAGAAAGTGTCTATAATTATGCGTTTTCAATAAATGAACTTGCTTATAGGCGACATACACTAATAATCCAAAATAAAAAACTACGTATGATTCGTAACTAAACATTGGAACTGAAAAAAAGAAGAGAAATGCAATAAAATAAGCATACCTATCTGTTCTTTGGTACCTTTGATAAAAAAAAATACTCAATAAAAATAACACTACATCTGTAGTAAATAAAAAAGGATAAGCCGTTGGAGGCTGGTAAGCAGCATTTGGAATAGAAAAAAAGGCGAAAAGGAAAGTAATTACTATAACACCAAAATAAAAAGAGCGGAAATAATTTCCTAAAATCACCGAGAATAGAATTAAGCCACTAATTACTGGTAAATATTGGAGAGTTTTTAACCAGTATACATGATCAATTAAATAAGGAATTCTTGCCCAAGGTACTCTGTAATAAAAATAAAATCTGCCTTGTCCTTCTGCCCAAGCACGAACATCTGTAAATACGCCACCTAATAACGAACTCACATAATTGGAAGAATCGTCTGAATTAGTAAATCCAATCGAAACGAAATCTTTGAGAACAAGATAACCCACTATAAATAATAGAAATACGATGAATAAACGGCTCTTTTTTAAGTTGTTCAATATCAAGTTTTTATGTTATATACTATTCTTTAAATGAAAAAAAAGAGGGTGTCACATAAACGGACACCCTCTTCTGATTTCATTCTTTTAATCATATCTTAAAGTACCATTTCAGGAACAATTTCAGGAATAACTAAATCTCCTTCTGTTTTTGAAATGATTTCTTCCACAGTTACACCAGGAGCGCGTTCAATTAAATGAAACTTCCCTTCTTTTATTTCCAATACTGCTAATTCTGTAACTACTTTTTTTACACAACCAACTCCAGTCAATGGCAATGTACATTCTTTTAAAATTTTAGATTCTCCTGCTTTATTAGAATGCATCATGGCAACAATAATGTTATCTGCTGAAGCAACTAAATCCATTGCACCTCCCATCCCTTTTACCATTTTTCCTGGAATCTTCCAATTAGCGATATCCCCATTCTGAGACACCTCCATTGCTCCAAGGACAGTTAACTGAACGTGTTGACCTCTAATCATTGCAAATGACATTGCTGAATCAAAAAATACAGCTCCTTTATGAGCGGTAATTGTTTGTTTTCCTGCATTGATTAAATCTGCGTCTTCTTCCCCTTCAAAAGGAAAAGGACCCATTCCAAGAATTCCATTTTCAGATTGGAATTCAACTTCAATTCCTTCTGGAATGTAATTTGCAACCAATGTTGGAATACCAATCCCTAAATTTACATACCAACCATCTTTCAATTCTTGTGCAATTCTTTTTGCTATACCAATTTTATCTAATGCCATCTTTTTTTAATTTTTTCAATGTACCAATTTACTAATGTACCAATATAATAGCTTGTTATTAAGTTAACTTTTCTTTGAACTTGAAATAATTTTATAGATAATTAATCCAATTTCATTTATTTGGATTTTGAGTGAATTATCAAAAGGGTAACTTTCTGATAATTCACAAAGAATTAACCAATATTTAGTTTCTTCAATTTCTTTTGCAGCAATTTTTAATTTATGAATAAAATCATTTTTAGATTCTGCATTTTGAGCCTCAAATGTATTTGCACCTATGGAAGTACCAGATTTTAATAATTGTCTTGCAATCACATACTTTCTTTCGCTTTCTAATAAATCACAATATCGAATAATATCTAGAGAAAACTTTATAGTTTTATCTAAAATTATATTCGTTCGATTATTCTCCATTGCTACATTTACACATTAAAACATTGTTGAATTGTTACATTATCTTGTTCTTACAGTTCTTTGTTCGATGCGTTTTTCAAACTTCTCCCCTTTGAAAATTCGCTGAACGAAAATTCCTGGGGTATGAATTTGATTAGGATCTAACTCACCAGCTGGTACCAATTCTTCTACTTCTGCAATAGTTATTTTACCTGCCATCGCCATCATAGGATTAAAGTTTCTAGCGGTTGCTTTAAACACTAAGTTTCCTTCTGTATCGCCTTTCCAAGCTTTTACGATCGCAAAATCTGCGGTTAATGCAGTTTCTAAAATATGGGGTTTTCCATTATAAATACGGACTTCTTTTCCTTCAGCCACTTCAGTTCCATAACCTGCGGGTGTAAAGAATGCTGGAATACCTGCTCCACCAGCTCTACATCTTTCTGCTAATGAACCTTGTGGAATTAAATCTACTTCCAATTCTCCGGATAACATTTGTCGTTCAAATTCATCATTCTCACCAACATACGAACTAATCATTTTCTTGACCTGTTTATTTTGTAATAATAAACCCAGTCCAAAATTATCAACCCCTGCATTGTTTGAAATACATGTAAGATTTTTTACACCTAATTTTACAAGCTGAGCAATTGAATTTTCTGGTATACCACATAATCCAAATCCTCCTACCATCAGGGTCATATTATCTTCAATCCCTTTAAGTGCCTCGGTTACATTTGCTACAACTTTATTCATTTTTTGAAGTCTTTTATTTAAAATATTATAACTCTAATTCGTCAGGAATTACTGCTTCCTCTTTCTTTTCTTGTTTGGTTTCTTCATCTTCTTCTATTTCTCGAACAGAAAAAGTATAGGATTCATTACAATCTACTTTAGTTTCATCAAAACCTTGAGGTTTTTCAAAATCTTTTTTAGAGATTTTTATTTTAGAGTCACCATACAAGAACTGCATGTAATAACCATAAATTGGCAATGCTAACCGAGCTCCTTGTCCCCATGCCATCGTTTTAAATCGAACTGCACGATCTTCTGCGCCTACCCAAACTCCAGTTACTAACTCTGGTGTCAATCCTACAAACCATCCATCAGAATTACTTTGCGTTGTACCTGTTTTACCAGCAGTTGGATATTTTATTCCTCCCCATGATTGACCTCCTCTCAAACTTGTAGCTGTTCCAGAGTTAATCACTTCCTTCATCATATCTATAATTGAATACGCATAGGTTTCGTTAAAAACTTCTTTTGTTTCGAAACCAGAAGTATAAATTTCATTCCCATACCTGTCTTCAATTCTTAATATTGTCGTAGGTCGATTGTACAAACCATGATTCACGAAAGTAGCTTGCGCACCTACTAACTGAATCAACGATAAATCCATTGAACCCAAACACATTGAAGGGGTTATATCACGCTTTTCAAGATGAATGTCCATTTGTTCCAAAACACTCGCAACAGTTTTAGGACCATTTCTACCCAATTTATTGATAATTGCTGCAGCAATGTTATTCATTGACTGAGCCAATGCTCTTTTTACGGTTACAGAACCACCGCCACCGCCACCTTTTGGACACCATGATTTTGTGTAATTTCCTTCATCATCATACAATTTAATGCAATGACGCACATTTGGTATTTGCGTACATGGTTTAATGACACCCATAGACATTGCAGTTGCATAGACGAAAGGTTTAATTGTTGAACCAACTTGACGCTTACCTAACCTAACATGATCATAGGCAAAATAATCAATATCAGAACCACCTACCCAGGCTTTTACAAATCCTGTTCCAGGTTCAATGGAAACTAATCCAGCTTGTAAATAAGATTTATAGTGCAAAATTGAATC
>CAMCQL010000124.1 GCA_945877005.1 Chryseobacterium gleum | reverse complement strand
CAAGAATATTTACAACAAAAAGGGTATCAACATCTAGCGTTTAATTACAAGTTCGGAAAGAATGAAGTGGATATCGTTTCGTTTTATAAAAATAAACTTGTCGTTACCGAAGTAAAGACAAAATCAGCGTATGAACTTTTAGAACCTTGGAAGGCCGTTACAAGACATAAACAAAAGCAAATAATTAAAGTGACGGATGCGTATTTACAAACATTAGACGATGAGTACAATGTTCAATTTGATATAGTTTCAATTATTGTATCTGCAGATTTAACTTCGGATATAGTACATTTAGTTGATGCGTTTTCTGCAATGTAAGTTATTCGAAATTTAAATTCATAAAAAAAAGGTGTTTCGAGTTGAAACACCTTCTCTGAAATTTGAAAGTAATACTATTTTTGGTGAGAAAAAGATCTTTTTTCTTTGATACGAGCTGCTTTACCAGTTCTTTCTCTAAAATAGAAAATACGAGCTCTTCTAACAGCACCTTTTTTGTTAACTACAATTTGATCTACAAATGGAGAAGCAATAGGGAAAATACGCTCAACACCAACGTTACCTGACATTTTACGAACTGTAAATGTTTCAGTAGCGCCAGAACCTCTACGTTGTAGAACAACACCTTGAAAATGCTGAATACGTTCTTTGTTTCCTTCTTTAATTTTGTAAGATACGGTTACTGTATCACCGCTTTTGAAATTCGGAAAGTTTTTAACTTCTACTAATTCTTTCTCAAGTTGTTTAATGATATCCATATTTTTTATAATTTCTTGTTGTCTAAAACCCTAAAATTAGGAATGCAATATTACGAATAAAATTTTAATTTAAAATAGCTTTTTTCAAAAAAAAAGAAGTCTGCTTAAATTTAGCAAACTATTTTGGTTGCTTTCAGAAAATCTAATTGTATATTTAGGTGTTAAATCTCTATTAAATGAAATTATTCAACGCTTTTAGTTATTTATTTTTCATCTTGTTTCTTTTCCAATGTACTCACACAAGCGATGTGAACGAGTTGCAAAAATTAAAGAAAGGAGAACGAATTTTGGAAATGAAAGCATACGATAAAGCATTGCGATACTTTGTTTCAATTGATTTGTCCAATTTTTCTGATGATTCAAAAGCCTATGTGTTTAGAAATATTTCAAAGACGTACTCAAAAATGGGTCAAATTGATTCTGCTCGTATGTATTCTGAAAAAGCTGCCAAATCAGCGGATAAAAACTCGTTTATCTATTTCCTTACAAAAGCTGAATTTGAATTGTTCAATCATCAAGCTTCGAATGCAATTGAAACATTGATGAATACTGAAATAAAATATCCGAACTCAGAAGAGGTGGCCAATTTATTTAGTTTGATTTATTCAGGTGAGTATGGGGAGGGATATTTTGATTTGCCTAAAGCTGAGAAGTATGCGGTTCGGGCATTTCGATTGAAAAATAACAACTCCAATAAAGAGCAATTGGGAGCTGTTTACTTTGAGGCAGAAAAATACAAATTAGCGACAAAAATTTTTAAAGAAATGTACTTTCAAGAGTCGAACAATTATTTCTATCAATTTTATTATGGTCAGTCGTTGTTTTTTGAAGGAGATGAAAATAGAGGGTTTAAATTGATGAAATCTGCTGCTGATCAGAATGATTCGTGTAAAATAATGTTCGATGAAATATTTAGTAATTAAACATGAAAATTTGATACTATGCTAATAATTGGTAGAAAAGATCGTGCTGAACTTCCTTTGTTAGGAGTTGCCAATGTTCCCGTAAAAATTGATAGTGGTGCCTATTCTTGTTCCATTCATTGTGATTATGTCCAGGAAGAGTTAATCAACGGTAAGGTTGTACTTTGTGTTGTGTTTTTTGATAAAAACTCCATCAAATATTCAGGAGATAAACTTTATTTCCAAACATTCAAAAAAAAGAAAGTAAAAAGTTCAACTGGAGAAGAACAAGAACGATATTTTGTTCAGTTAAGTATTATTTTATTTGGAAAAGAGTATCCTACTGATTTTTCATTAACGAAACGGAATGGCTTGAGAAATCCAATTTTATTAGGTAGGAAGTTAATTAATAATAATTTTTTAATCGACACTACAAAAATAAATCTTTCCTTTAGGGCATCTAAATTATCGAATAAGTAAAACAAAATTTTTTATAAATACAAAGCGTTATGAAAATTGCTATTTTATCTAGAAATTCCAACTTATATTCCACTCGTAGGTTAGTAGAAGCAGCTGAACAAAGAGGTCATGAAGCGCACGTAATTGATCATTTAAAGTGTAATATTGAAATAGAACAAAAAGGACCCTCTTTGTTCTATTTGAATCACTATTTAGAAGGGTTTGATGCAGTAATACCAAGGATTGGGGCTTCTGTTACTTTTTATGGAACTGCTGTAGTGCGTCAATTTGAAATGATGAATGTGTTTTCAGTGGTGACATCAAGGGGGATTGTTCATTCTCGAGATAAATTAAGGTGTTTACAGGTGCTATCCAAAGAGGGAGTAGGACTGCCAAAAACTGTGTTTACGAATTATTCTCGAAATGTTGAACATGTGGTTGAATCTGCAGGAGGTGTTCCTGTTGTATTGAAATTATTGGAAGGAACACAAGGTTTAGGGGTTGTATTAGCTGAGAATCAAAATGCTGCTCAATCTGTATTAGAGGCGTTTAATGGGCTGAAAGCGAGGGTGATAGTACAGGAGTTTATCAAAGAAGCAAAAGGAGCCGACATTCGTGCTTTTGTTGTTGATGGTGAGGTGGTAGGAGCTATGAAACGACAAGGAAAAGAAGGTGAGTTCAGATCAAATTTACACCGTGGTGGATCTTCTCGTATTATTGAGTTGACAGACGAGGAACGAAATGTTGCAATTCGTGCAGCGAAAGCAGTAGGTTTGGGTGTTGCAGGTGTTGATATGTTACAATCAAGTAGAGGACCTCTCGTTTTAGAGGTGAATTCTTCTCCTGGATTAGAGGGAATCGAAAGGACTACTAAATCCGATATTGCAGGTAAAATTATTCAATTTATTGAAAAAAATGTTTCGAAATAAAACATGGCTCGAAAACTTTATATTTTAGGTACCGATATCCAACCTGGAGGAACATATGAGCTGAATTTGGATGTTGCAAAATTGCACACGAGTACACCAATTCAAGTCCCTGTGATTGTTAGTAGGGGCATTGAGGACGGAGAAGTCTTGTTGTTGATGGCAGGCATGCATGGGGATGAGATGAATGGAGTTGAAGTGATTAGAAGATTGATTCGGAAAGGGTGGAATAAACCGCAAAAAGGAATGGTGATTTGTATTCCTGTTTTTAATATATTCGGTTTTTTGAATGTTTCTAGAGACTTGCCTGATGGAAGAGATTTGAATAGAAGTTTCCCGGGTACTAAAAATGGATCACTTGCGAGTCAATTTGCGTTTCATTTCATGAAAGAAGTAGCCCCTTTTGTTGATTATATTATTGATTTTCATACTGGTGCTGCACAAAGAAATAATTACCCTCAAATTCGATGCATCATTGAGGATGAAGTTCATATGAATTTTGCCAAGGTTTTTAATCCTCCTTTTATAATTCATTCTTCTACAATTGCAAAAACAGTTCGTGAGGCATTGTACAAGAAAAATAAAAAGCTCTTATTATTTGAAGGAGGAAAGACAAATTCAGTCGACGAATTTGTAGTTTCTGAAGCACTAGAAGGTGTTAAAAGAGTCATGCATTACCTTGATTTGAGACATTTTAAAATTGAAAAAAAAGAAGAGCTCGCTATCGTTTTGAAAGCATCTAAATGGTTGCGTGCCTCTCATTCAGGGATGCTTTTGGTATATGTGAAAAATGGAGATGCAATTAAAACAGGAGATGTCTTAGGTGTGATAAGTGACCCTTTTGGTAAGACGGAAAGAAAAATAAGATCTACAATCGATGGGTATGTTTTTTGTGTGAACGAGGCTCCCGTAGTGAATAAAGGCGATGCTATTTTTAATATCGGTTCTGAGGAAGTTGCCCTAGGTCATGGGTTACATCATAGTAGCATTAAGGATTACTAGGTATTGTTTTAACGTAGTTGTTTTTTTTGAGATAGTTTAAAATCAATTGTTTACTGTCTTTATCCTGTTTGTATTTGGTTAAATGCATGCTCCAATGTGATGCATTTGATCTATAGGTTTCTTGATTAATAAATCCTAGCCCATAAAAAGAGTCATTCGTTATGTGTACGATTCCCTTTTCATTTCTTGATCTTCCATTTTCAACGATGTAGAAACTGTCAGATGAAAATTCTAATGAATCTATAAAATTCTGAACGCGATGGTTATATTTTTCTGATGATTCAATGTTTATGCAAGCACCGGTGCATTCTTTGATTTGGTAACCAAAACAAGGACCATTTGTTGTATATAGGCCTGCTATTTTTTGACAAAGTTGGTGTTTCTTTACTGCATAATATAAAAATGATTCCGCTTCTTTTTTTGATTGGAAAAGATGAATTGGAATTGTATTTTCTTTAGCAGTAGGACTAATTCTCAAAGCGATGTACCCTTCAGGATTCGTGTCGTCATAGATGCCGTATGGATAGATTGAATTTCGAAGTTTTTTATTGTAAATTGGTTTGTGCTGTTTGATTGCAAGCGACTCAAATAACAACGCGATTAATTCAGAACCTAGTATTTCATGTTCTATGCGTGTTATTTCCGTTTTCATTTTAGCTCCTTTTTTAGATTTTACAGGACCTAAATGTTGTTCAATTCTCTTTTTAAGATGTTTACTTTTACCAATGTAAATCAGTTGGTTTGTTTCGTTGTAGAATTTGTAAACACCTATTTTATTAGGGATTTCTTCCAGACTTTCTATGTCAAAACTTGGATGAAGATTGGAAGCTTTGAATTTTTGAGAGATTTGAGCGATTAAAAGTTGTTGGTCTTTTAAAAAGAGCAATGCAAATAAAGAAGCAGTAGCTAGTGCGTCTCCTTTTGCGCGATGGCGATCTTGTATAATGATGCCCAATTTTGCAGAGATTTTCCCTAGGGAATAGGATTCATGTCCGGGTAGAATCATGCGTGCAGTCTTTACTGTGCAAAGATTTGGTCGCGTGTAGATGTATCCCAATCGTTTGAATTCGGACCGCAACATACTGTAATCAAAATGCACATTGTGTGCAACAAAAACGCAATTTTCAGTAATCTCAATGATTTTTCGTGCAATCTCAGGGAATGTAGGTGCGTTAATCACCATTTGATCTGAAATTCCTGTCAGTCGAACGATGAAAGGAGGGATTGCAATTTCAGGATTTACAAGCGTGCTAAATTCATCTATGATTTTCTCTCCATCGTGAATTAGAACTGAGATGTCCGTAATTTTACTATTCGTTGGATTTCCTCCTGTAGTTTCTATGTCGACAATTGCAAAATGCATGGTGTAAATATAAATAATCCTTCGTGATTAATACTGATACTAGTATTTTAATCTGACAGGGTTCTTTATGATAAAACAATTTGAACGAATTAAAAGAAAAAAATGTGAGGGGGTGTTTTAATACGTCAAAAAACAAAATGTAAACTTCTGCATTTAAATTCCGAAGTTTGTGTTTTTGATTGTAAATTTGTGTGTTAATTTTATTGTATGGTACTTTTTTTAAGTGATGTTTCTGGATCAGAAATTTTGTTGATTTTCGTCTTTGTGCTGATTTTTTTTGGAGCTAAGAGTATCCCTAATTTGGCTAAAACTTTAGGGAAGACAATTCATCAAATTAAAAATGCATCAGATGAAATAAAAACAGAAATCAGAAAAACTGGTATGAATATGAAATCAGATATGGATTTAACTTCTTTTGTTGAAGAGACAGTTCAAGATATAGCAACGCCCATTTCTTCTGAATTAAATCAAGTTGCGGATGCAGCAAATGCACCTGTAGGTTCACAATCGTATCAACCGTCAAAATTTGAGGAACCGATAACAAATGAAGAAAAAGAAATTTCTACTGAAAGTAATGAAAACCAACAGGTAATTAAAACTCAACTAGAAAACTAAAAAATTGGTTTAATCGTCATCAGAGTGTTTTGCTGGTAATTTAAAG
>CAMCQL010000123.1 GCA_945877005.1 Chryseobacterium gleum | reverse complement strand
ATCACGTACTTTGAATCTGAAAATTGGATCTTTGTATAATGCTTTTTTAGCTTCCCAATTTTCAAGAATCAATAAATTCTTAGGATCGATGTTTAATTTTTCAATTTCAAAAGACTCTTCCAATCCTTTTACAATTCTGTCTTTGTCGTCGATGGACAATTTACTTACAGTTTCAATCGATTTTTGAAGTCCGAACAGTTTACTCGCAACTTCCACTTGTTGGTTTACCCATTTGTCGTAGCCACGGTTATTCTCAGAAATTTCGGATAAATAACGCGTTCTTTCAGGTGGAATTACAAAAATTTTCTCCGACATTTCATCTGTTACTTGGAACGAAGAAGTCAAGGAAGCAGTTGTTTTATCATTGATTGTTTGAATAATTACCGAATATAAAGTATTCATTCCTGGATCGTTAAACTGTGATGCAATTGTTCCGTAAACAGGCATTTCATCAGTGTTTTTGTCCCATAAATTATGGTTACGTTGGTACTGTTTACGCACATCACGTAACGCATCCAAGGCACCTCGTTTGTCGAACTTATTCAATGCAATCACATCTGCAAAGTCCAACATATCAATTTTTTCCAATTGTGTCGCAGCACCATATTCTGGTGTCATCACATACAAGGAAACATCCGAATGGTCTAATATTTCTGTATCCGATTGTCCTATTCCAGAAGTTTCCAAAATGATCAAGTCGTATTTTGCTGCTTTTAATACTAAAATTGCTTCCGCAACGTGTTTCGATAAAGCTAAATTCGATTGACGTGTCGCTAACGAACGCATGTATACCCGTTTGTTTTTAATCGCATTCATACGAATACGGTCACCCAACAACGCTCCTCCAGTCTTACGTTTAGATGGATCTACTGATACCACCGCAATTGTTTTTTCTGGAAAATCCAATACAAAACGTCGGACTAACTCATCTACTAACGAAGATTTACCTGCTCCACCTGTTCCGGTAATCCCCAATACAGGAACTTTAGAATTTTCGGCTAACTCATGAACCGCAGTCAACATTTCTTTCGATTCTTCCGGGTAATTTTCTGCTGCAGAAATCACACTAGCAATCGTTGGAACATGTTTTTCTTCCAATTTACTTAAATCCAAATCGGTATTATTCCCTAAAGGATAATCACTTTTTTGCACCAAGTCATTGATCATACCTTGTAACCCCATGGCTCTACCATCATCAGGATGATAGATACGAGTAATTCCATACCCATGTAATTCTTCAATTTCGGAAGGTAAGATGGTACCTCCTCCTCCAGCAAAAATCTTTATATGCGGTGCACCTTTTTCGCGCAATAAATCATACATGTATTTCAAATACTCGTTATGCCCTCCTTGGTAAGAAGTCATAGCAATTGCTTGTGCATCTTCTTGAATTGCACAATCTACCACTTCCTCTACACTACGGTCATGTCCTAAATGAATCACTTCACATCCTGTAGTCTGTATGATACGTCGCATGATATTGATGGCTGCATCGTGACCATCGAATAATGAAGCTGCTGTTACAATTCTAACTTTGTTGACTGGTTTATAAGGTGTAATTGGATCCATAATTTGTAGAATATTTCTGCGCGCGAAGATACAAAAATGAGTGACGTTTAACGAGAATCGCGGGAAGAATATTTCGTTTTACTACGACTTCTCTTAACTCTCAACACTGCTTCTTGAAGAATGAATATCTGAACCCAATAAAAAACACATTCAAAACAATGATTTATAAACACTTAAGATAAAAATTTAAGTTTACAACTTGCCTCATTAATTGATTTATTTAAAAAAATGAAAACAACGTCCATTCTTTAAGACTAATAAGAGAAATTAAAATCACCACTTTAAAAATCATGCGATTTCGGAAAAAACTTTATGTAATTTCGGAATTTAATCTATGTAAATTCGGAATAATAAAAATACAAATAAGGATTAAAAAACTTAAATTCAAATAAATAAACTGTTTTAAAATAAAAAATTAAACAACATAACATTTATAAAATTCACTGTTTTATAACTTATGCAATTCCGGAAAAAAATTTATGTAATTTCGGAATTTAACCTATGTAAATTCGGAATAATAAAAAACAAAAGCATTAAATTCCACTAAATAAATCAATCAAATTATTCCATGAAACAATCTCCTCATTAGTTCTTTTTTGACTTGAATCGGATGTATTTATTAGATAATGTTTATAATTATAACCTTCAGTTGCATCTAAATAATGCAACGCTTTAAGATACTCACTTTTAACAGTTTTAGAAGCTTTCATTTCTAAACATGCAACGTTTAATCCATCCACTAAAAGTAAATCTATTTCATTCCCATTACTATCTCTCCAAAAATAAAAATCCTGAGCAACTCCTTTGTTTTTATGTGACTTCATCAATTCCAAGATGCAATAATTTTCAAATAACGCTCCTTTGTAGGTGGAGAGTACCAAATCTTCTGGCTTCTTAATCCCTAATAAATATGCAACTAATCCTGTATCATAAAAGTACAACTTAGGTGTTTTAACGATTCGTTTTGAAAAATTAGTATGCCATGGAACCAAAGTAAATGCGATGTAACTCGATTCTAACAACGACATCCAACGCTGTACCGTTTTACTATCGACACCTAATTGCTTGGAAATACTAGAAGCATTGAATAATTGTCCAACATGATGGGCTAGTAAAGATAAAAACTTCCGAAACAAAGCTAAATCTTGAACATTGATAATTGTTTTTACATCTCGCTCTACATAAGTTCGAACATAAGCTGGATAAAAATCACGGGGTTGTATTTGTCGATCGTATACTCTAGGATAACCTCCTCTAAAAATAGAAGTGTATATATCTTGCGTTACAACTGACTTGATTTCGTCTTGCGCTAAAGGCAATAATTCCATCAAATAGACTCTACCTGCTAAACTTTGGGTGATTTTTTCTAACAATAAAAAGTTTTGAGAACCACTTAACACATACTGCCCTGTCAATCCTGAATCATCAACAATTTGCTGAATGTAAGAAAATAACTGAGGTGCATTTTGTGCCTCATCGATAATAACGTACTTATCATACAAAGCTAAGAAACCACGCGGATCACTTAATGCAAATTCAAGATGATCGGGATTCTCCAATGAAACATATCTATACTCTGGAAAAACTAGCTTAGCTAAAGTAGTCTTTCCAGATTGTCTAGGGCCTGTAAATACCAAGACTGGAAACTTCTCTGACATTTCCAACATCTTAAATCGTGCATTTCTTTGTATCATACATCAAAGGTATAAAAGTTTATGCAATTTCGGAAAAAAGTTTATGTAATTTCGGAATTTAGTTTATGTAAATTCGGAATTTAATTGTTTTAAACCAGCTAAAAAGACAGGGGAATAGTATGGAAATTAAATTATAATTGGTTTATAACAATCGATTTTATACTTTAGATTACAATAAGTTACTAGGAGCACAAGCGTTATTCAGAAACCTAAAAGAGAATTAACTGAGGGTCTATTCCTCTTCTGACAAAATATGCGCTTGTACGCCTATTAATTTCTAATAACTAAAAAGTATATAAGTCATAAAAACGGAATAAAAAACACATCAATATGCAATTAGGAAAATACAAACATTACAAAGGAAAAGAATATAAGGTAATTGGAATAGCTACTCATAGCGAGACGCTTGAAGAAATGGTTATCTATGAAGCACTTTATGAAATAGAAGGTAAGGGATTCAATTCACTTTGGGTACGACCAAAAAAAATGTTCGAAGAACAAATCGAACATAACGGAACAATGGTAAATCGTTTTCAACACCTAGAATAAGCTGTGTATTACAGAAACGAAAACAAACTAAGCCAATAAAATTAATCTATTGGAACTACCATTCAATTTCTGATTAAAAAATGTATTTTCGCATCAAATCAACTTGTATGCAAACATTCCTACCACCATCTGTATTCTCATTCTTAGAAGATTTAAAAGAAAACAATCACCGAGAATGGTTTCAGAACAATAAAACAAGGTACCAAGAACAATATAATTACGCACTTCAATTTGCAGATGAACTTCTACTACGAATGAAGCAAATCGATACTATAGAAACAATCAGCGGAAAAAAATCTCTTTTTAGAATCAACAAAGATGTTCGGTTTTCAAAAGATAAATCACCCTACAAAACAAACATTGGGGGAGCTTTAAAACGCGCAACAAAGTATTTAAGAGGTGGGTATTACTTCCATATCGAACCTGGAAATTGTTTTTTAGGTGGAGGTTTTTGGGCACCATCACCAGAAGACTTAAAACACATCCGACTACAAATCGCTGCAGATCCTGGACCGCTCCAACAAATTCTTTCCTCAAAAGAATTCATAGCAACATTTGGACAATTAGAAGGAGAACAACTCAAATCGGCACCTAAAGGATTCAGTAAAGATCACCCTGCAATAGACCTCATCAATTACAAACAGTTTTTACTTATCAAAAAACTGACAGACGAAGAAGTACAATCAAAACAATATTTAGAAACTGTTGTTTCTACATTTCAAGCAATGCGTCCATTTTTTGATTATATGAGCGAAATTCTAACGACTGATTTAAATGGCGAACCATTATTTTAAACTTTACATTTTTTACTATGCTTAATTTCGAATATAAAAATCCAACAAAATTAATTTTTGGGAAAAACACAATCGATCTTGTAAAGAACGAAATTCCTAAAAACGCAAAAATATTGCTTGTTTACGGTGGTGGAAGTATTAAATCAAACACTATCTATTCAAGTGTAATCTCTGCTCTTAAAGAATATGAGGTCGTAGAATTTGGCGGGATTTCAGCCAATCCCGACTACGACTATCTAATTGATGCTCTTGATATTATCCGTTCACAAAAAATTGATTTCTTATTGGCTGTAGGAGGAGGATCTGTGATAGATGCAACAAAGTTTCTAGCTTCTGCAGCGCTCTACAAAGGAGAAAATCCATGGGAAATCTTAGAGAAAGGAATACGAACAGAATTGGCGATGCCTTTTGGAACTGTTTTAACACTTCCCGCAACTGGTTCCGAAATGAATTCTGGAGCAGTGATATCTCGAAGAAAAACATTCCAAAAACTAGGAATGGGTGGTCCTGGGTTATTTCCACAATTTTCTATTTTAGACCCTATCGTAATACAATCTATTCCAAAACATCAGTTAGCAAATGGTATTACGGATGCTTTCACACATGTATTGGAACAATATATGACGTATCCTACACATGCGTTACTACAAGACAGATTTGCGGAAAGTATACTAAGCACCTTAATTGAAACTGCACCTATCCTAATTGAAAACCCTTATTATCATGAAGCTGCAAGTAACTTCATGTGGTCGTGTACGATGGCCTTGAATGGTTTGATTCAAAAAGGAGTACCAACAGATTGGGCCATACATGCAATGGGGCACGAATTAACCGTATTCTTTGGAATTGACCACGCACGCACACTTGCAATCATTGCACCAAGTCACTACAGATACAATTTTGAAGCAAAAAAAGAAAAGTTAGCACAATGTGCCGAACGTGTATTCAATATTTCATCAGGTAGTACCGAAGAAAAAGCAAACATGTGTATTGAACGAATCGAATCGTTTTTTCATACATTAGGAATCTCAACAAAACTATCTGAATACACTACTGAATACATTGGTACCGCAGAAAAAATTCAAGAACGATTCACTGAAAGAGGATTACTCGCAATTGGTGAGCACAAAAATATTACCCCTGCTGATGTTAGAAATATAGTAGCAATGTCTTATTAATCTAAACTACTGCACAACTAAAAGACAGTGTTGCGAAAAATCATAACACTGTCTTTCGCTTTAGCAACTGTACTACATTAATATTAAATAACGAAAGTAAACTTACTACAAAAAAAGGAAGAAAGACTGCCCTGTAACGAACAATTCCTCCGATAATTGGTACAACTTCACCGATTAACACCGCAAATAAAAACACGAAAATCATAGAAAAACAAATTGCCTTAAGATTCTTCAATGATGGTTTTTGGAAAGCAAAAAGAACAACAATTATAAGTAGTATCAAGCAACAATTTTC
>CAMCQL010000122.1 GCA_945877005.1 Chryseobacterium gleum | reverse complement strand
AAAACGTTGGAAAACAGAAACATTGACGCATAATTTTTTAGTTAATGGTCAAGCTATTACTTTGACAGCATCGAATAAAACAATGCAATCAGATTATTATCATGTGTTATTAAGTTGGGATTCAGTAGATGTAGTTTTTGCTGATTTATTGCATGCATTCGGAAAAATTCCTCTGCCACCATATATAAAAAGAGAGGTTTCAATCGAAGATGCTGAACGTTATCAAACAGTTTTTGCTGAAGAATTGGGATCTGTAGCAGCACCTACTGCAGGACTACATTTTACAAATGAAGTATTGGAGAGCCTTACTAAAAAAAGAATCGATCAAGCCTATTTAACGCTTCATGTGGGAGCAGGAACATTTAAGCCTGTCACAAGCACTGAAATCGGAGGACATTCAATGCATGGTGAGTATTTTGAAATTTCAAAAGAGACTGTTCAACAGTTAATTGACGCAAAAAATTCTGTTAAAATAATTGCAGTTGGAACAACCTCTACACGCACTCTTGAAAGTCTTTATTGGATAGGAAACCAACTCTTTTATAATCCTGACCTAAATAGTACTGATTTGATGGTTTCACAATGGATACCTTACGATAAAACATTGGAGTGTTCAACTCAAGAAGCATTGAATGCGGTATTACAATGGATGGAAAAAAGAGGATTGAGTCAATTTTCTTCAAGAACACAAATCATTATCGTTCCAGGCTACACATACAAAGTAATTGATGGAATTATTACAAACTTTCATCAACCTGAAAGCACACTTTTGTTACTAATTGCAGCGCTTATTGGGGAAAATTGGAGAAAAGTTTACGAATACGCTTTAGAAAATAATTTCAGATTTCTCAGCTATGGTGATGGAAGTCTTCTATGGAAAGAAGTACTTATAAATTAAAAAATTACAATTTATAAGTCAATCCAAATTTAGACCCTGAATTAGCGGGACTTCCATTTAACTCAAAATTTAAGGCCAAATTTGTGTTAAAATAATACCTAGCGCCTACCTGAATACTTAATCGCACGCTGGATAAGTTATTTGCCATATAATTAGCTGGATAGGTCCAATTGTAATAACTTAAATTTAGTCCAGTATAGAGATTTACTGATTCTGGTACAGGTAATAAACCGTTGAAGTGCCAATTGCCATTCGCTGAAACACCCACCATTGATATTTTATAATTCAGATTATTCGAGCGTTCACTATAATTTGAATAAGAGACTTCACCACCTAAAGTGATTGTTTTCTTAAAACCGTAATCAAAACCAAGATATATAGGAACTCCAATCGAAGCCAAACCAATTCCTGCATTTGCTTGAACTCTGCCTATTGAAACTGGTGCTTGAGAAAATACTGTAATCGTAAGTATAAATGATGCAACTAAAAGAATTAAACGGTACATAATGTTATTGTGGTTTTCCAATTAAAAACATCGTTGGTTTTTTAGACAAATCGTAGGCGTGTTCTCTCCATTCTTTTGCTTTCATTGTGCGGACATTTTCTTCGTAATTTGTTAATTCAGAAGCTATACAAATATACGTATCATCCATTAACTCATTTAATAAATCTTCTAAAACATTCATGTTTCTGAATGGGGTGTCCATGAAAATCTGAGTTTGATGGTGTCTTCTTACATTTGTTTCCATTTCCTTCAATTTACGAATTCTGTCTTTTCGTTCTCTCGGAAGATATCCGTGAAATGTAAATGATTGTCCGTGAAAACCACTCCCCATCAATGCTAATAAAATGGAGGATGGACCTACCATTGGAGCAATCCAAATTCCTTTTTCATGCGCTAATGCTACAAGATTCGCTCCTGGATCAGCAATACATGGGCAACCTGCCTCAGATAAAACACCGATGGAAAAACCTTCCTTAATAGGTTTAAGGTAATAGCTTAATTGATCGATTGGTGTATCTTTTTTAAGTACAAAAAACGTGCTATCATCGATAGGAAATTCACGGTCTATTTTTCTTAAATATCTTCGAGCGGATTTTAAATCTTCAACAGCGAAGTAGCGTAAATTCTTTACAGTTTCAGCAACATCTAATGGTATAACATGCTTTGTTGATTCACTTCCTAATGTAGTTGGAATTAAGTATAATTTTCCTGAAGACATATTTTATAATTTGTTTGAGATAATTTTTTGAACCAAAATATCAGTAGCTTGATCTACAATATCATAGACTTCCTCAAAATCATCCAATGTACCATAATAAGGGTCAGGTACTTTTCCTTCTTCTTGGTCTGTTATAGGACCTATCAATAAATGTATTTTGTATTTATCTGATTCATTTCTAGCCATTTCTAATAAATCATCTCTATTGCTATCGTCCATTGCAAGAATCAGATCAAATTCATCAAAGTCAGCAGGAACAAATCTCCTAGCACGAAGAAAATCTATAGGTGTACCTTTATAATTTGCGGTAGAAATCATTCGTTTATCTGGTGTTTCACCCTCATGGAACCCAGAAGTTCCAGCAGAGTCAACAAAAATAGATAAGTTATTATTCTTAACCTTTTTACGTAACAATCCATCAGCAATTGGTGACCTACAAATATTTCCTAAGCATACCATTAATATTTTCATAGCTGAAATTTCGTCTTATTTAATTATTGTAAAGTTAAAAAAAAACTTGAACGAGGAAAGGAATGTTCTCATACATCGGTATAAAATCAAATTTTAAATTCAATCCCCACCATCAATTTTTGATCACGTTTTTGAATGGAGGAGTAGGCAGGTTGATTATTATAGTAATAAATGTAGGAGATTAACAAAGCTACTTTTTTTACAATAGTAAAACTAATATCAGTTCGTGACTGAATTAAATAATCCTTCAAAAGGACTGTATTAGGTTGAAAATAAGTTTCATGTAATAATTCAAATTTAGAGAATTTCATTTTTAATTTTGGTCTTAGTGAAAAACGAAATAAATTAGTTTCAGATTTTCGAGTTACATCATTTCCTGAAGGATCTGCAAATTTATTTTGTTCACCCGTGATTGCAGTACTAATTGAAAAATTAGTACTTTCTGAATGATAAACTAACCATTTGAACCCGACTAATAAGTTCGTTCGTAATTTAAATCCTTTGAATTCATTGCTGAATGAGCTTACACCAATATATGGTGAAAGTGTTGATTTATAACGATAATCGTAATTTATGATCGCTTGATGTTCTAAATTGTTTTTTTTGAAATTTAATTCTCCGTAAAAAATTCTATAAGAAGTCGATAATTCAGATATTGAGTCTTGTCGGTAATAATTTATCTGCGATAAGACATCTAATTTATTAACGTTACCCTCAAAATAAGTCAGGTTATTTTTAAATTGTAAGGAATTTAATTTTGATTGAGCGATGAAATTGCTATGAAATTTAAATGTAATTAGGAGAATAATTAGAAAATGACGATTCATATTTTATGTTAAATTAAATCAGCTAAAAAGATTTGTAAAATGATTTTTTACAAAAATAATCTTTGAATCAAATTAGAAACCAAAAAACTCTTCATTGACACAATTGCATGATGAATTGCGGAGGAGGTAATAAACCCTAGAGTTTCTAATGACAACAGATAGTCAACAAAATATTAAGTCAAGTCTAAATAATGCTATAGAAAATAAAAAACCTTTCTAAATGAATTTTTTAAAAAAAAATAGGTTCTGGTTAAAATTATTTAGTGATTCTTACGTTAAGTTTATTGGTGTAGGGATATGATTTAAAGATAAGAGACATGAAAAAGTTAGTTTTAATTATCGCAGTAAATTTAATATCATTAAATACCTTTTCCCAAACTACTAAAACATATAAAAAAGGTGAAGTAGTTAGTTCGCGGACTTGGTCAACACCTGATGTTCCGTGGGATTCAGTTAAAAATGTAAAGGAACAGATAAACGCAGTAAATGAATTAAATTTAATACGCAAAAAAGCAGGTAAGCCATTATTAAAATGGGATACGCGTTTACAACCTGCAGCTGTGCATCATGTTAATTATATGCGTTATTGCAAAAAACATCATTTGGTGAATACTCCGGCATTTGTTGATAAAGATACTTCATATGATGCTGGTTACATGGGACATGACGAAATATTTGATGTTCCTAACTTTACAGAGATTGAATGGCCCAGTTGGAGAATTTCATTATTAGATCGTAACGTTTTTAGTGAAATGACTGAGGAGTTAGGTACAGTTGGTTCTGTTATGGGTTTCAATTGGTGTGAGTATCATTGGGCAGCATTAAATAATGCTAAATGGGATGCGGTATATGCTTATACAGATCCGTATACGCGTGTCACAATTGTAATACTAAGTAAATATAAAAAATAAGGAATAGGGCTAATAAGCCCTATTTTTTTATAAAGGAAATTGTACAACTTTTTTTGGTGTAACTGTTAAATCATAAAAGTACCCACCAGCTCTAAACCCAGCATCATCACTTCGTTCACCGCTAGCACCTGCTGCTTGTGCAAATGCTACTATATCACCTTGACCAGCTGCGGCTAATTTTTTAAATATATCACTCGAAACATTGAATATAGATGTTTTACGAATGTTAGTATCTGAACCGTACGTTAAGAAAATTGCAATACCTTAAAAATTAAAAACGCTTTTTTTTAGATCTTTAGAATTAACGCAACCTAAATTAATTCAAGATGTTAATTTGTATAGCTATGGTTAAATCTCTCGAACTTCAATTTAATCACAATTTGAAGAGTAATAATCGTCTCTTTATTAAGAAAATAGATAGCTTACCAAGTTGCTAGATTACAATTTATTAAAGAAAAAAACTATCTAAATGAATTTGTAAAAAAAAAGATTAGGCTTTAGCTAAAATTTATTTGGTAATTCTTACGTTATGAGTATTCGTAGGAGATATTAATTTATTTTTTAAAGTCATGAAAAAGTTATTAGTAAGTATCGCAATTTGTATCGCATCTGTATCTGTATTAGCTCAGAAGCAAGCATCTAAGTCAGAAATAAAACATATTTCAAACGCATTAAATTCAATTGATGCAAATAAATATCCACCATTTGATCCTGATGTAGATCATTCTCATCTTAAATTGAAATTTCTAGATTTATTGAAGTCTAAAAGATTTGATGTTATAGAGAAAATTATAAATCAACCAAATTTCGATTCATTGTTTTATAACATTCATACTAGATATATAAATGGACAAGATACTATGTCACGTTACGACGTAGATCCTGATAGTATTCATATGTTTAACATTGGAAAAAAATCAGCAATATTAGATTTACTCAAACAATATTCTTTGCGTTTGCCTAATGATTTGTATGAAATTAAGAAAACTGTAGCTACATATAATAGTCCTGATTGGTTTTTTTATAAAGACTATTCAGAAGCTTATAAGCTTTACACAGATACACAATCAATTGTGTTAGATATAAAATGGAGACATAATCAAATATATCACTTCTCAATTGGTATAGTTGATTTTGTTAAAAAGTAAATAAGGAGCGTTAGGCATTTCAGATGTAACTGTTAATAAAAAACCTCGATAATGATTTAATATTTTTTAATAACATGCCGCTATTTAAAAAAGAATGACTAAATTTAAATGATTCAGTGATGGATTATTAATCTTAATCTTCTATGTTATGAGACAGTTAAAAATAGCAAAACAAGTTACCAATAGAGAGGTAGCTTCTTTGGATAAGTACTTACAAGAAATTAGCAGAGAAGAGATGATTTCTGTAGATGAAGAGGTTCAATTAGCACTTAGAATTAAAGCTGGTGATAGAAAAGCACTTGAACGTCTCACGAGAGCAAATTTACGTTTTGTAGTCTCTGTTGCTAAACAATATCAAAATCAAGGAATTACTTTGCCTGACTTAATTAACGAAGGCAATGTAGGATTGATAAAAGCTGCCGAACGATTTGATGAAACAAGAGGTTTTAAATTCATTTCTTACGCTGTTTGGTGGATTCGTCAAGCGATCCTTCAAGCGTTAGCTGAACAAGCACGTATTGTTCGATTACCCTTAAATAAAATTGGAACAATTAATAAAATTAACCGCGCGTTTTCTGAATTAGAGCAGAAAAATGAACGTCCTCCATCTGCAGAGGAACTTTCAGAATTTTTAGGATGCTCAGTGAACGACG
>CAMCQL010000121.1 GCA_945877005.1 Chryseobacterium gleum | reverse complement strand
TTAGAAAACGGAACTTTTTCTACCCCTAACACCAATTTTGATTTATGGATAAACTTTGGTTTGTCCATTTGATCTATCAACATAGATGAGTTGTAGAACTCTTCGTAGCCTGGACCACCAAAAATCTTTTTTGAGGCACGCGATCTTTTATTCTTAAAGAACTTTTTAGTTGAAGCTCCAATTAATAAGGACGCTGTATTCCAATTTGCTTTTCTTTCAACCAAATAATGGTAATAGATAATTCGCTCGACTTCATCTTCGTAAAAAGAGAAAGGTAATGCTGTTTCTGGAGCTAAAACAAAATCTGTTTTCTTGTTGGTTTTCGAATCTGCTAAATCACAAATACGATCCAATTGGTCCTCAATATTTCCTGTGAATTTTTCATTGTACGGATCTACATTTGGTTGCGTTACTACTACTTGCGTTGGTGTTCCAATGTCCGGTGAATTGTAATACATGATCAATGAACCAATTATTGGTACAATTAAAATCGATGCATAAATGATTATCCCTTTTTTATTTAGAACTAAAGACTCCTTGTTGAATATCAATTTTTTAATTAAACTGAAACCTAAAAGATTTAAAATAAGTACCCATAAAGATCCACCTAACACACCCGTAATCGAATACCATTGAATTAAATAAGGGTTATTCGCAAAGAAATTCCCTAATGTCAACCAAGGATGGGAAAGCTCCCATTGATAATGAATGTACTCGAATGCAATCCAATACAATACAAAACTTATCATTCCTATTTTTTTACCTGTAATCTTTTTGGTGATGTGAAAAAGTTGAAAAAACACTGTCATCACCAAGGAATTCATTGTAAAAGCCATAATTGCACCACCAACACTCGCGTTCCAAATCCACCAAGTAGTACCTATATTGAACACGATAAAAGTTAAATAAGCATACGTAAAAACTTTACGCGATTTATCTTTTGATTCAAAAATAGAATGCTCCACCCACAAAAGCGGAATGAAGGCAAAAAAACTAACTACAGACAAATTTCCAATTTCAGGAAAGCCAATTACAAAAAGTAAACCCGAAAGTAGAGAAGCAAAAAGCCTTTTTTTATTGGTAGACAACATGAAAACTTATATTATAATTTATACTGAATAATGTAATTACTTCCTAAAGTAGTAACAGTTAACTGATCTTTACTACCATATAACAACACACCATCTTTTCCTTCAAGCGGTTTTTGATTGATTTTTTTTCCATTAATGTCTGTAATAAATAAATCATTCGAGTCTTGATCTAAAAAGGCCACATAAATTTTACCGTCTTCCAAACGCATCGTCGAATAAGACACTTCATTTTTCGTCGGAATTTTAAACTTATGAATTACAACTCCCTCCTCATTGGTCATAACAAAACTATTTTGTGTTAAAAAGGAAACGAATGTTCTTGAATTTCCATTCAATGAGCTGATTAAATGAGGGTTTTCAAATTTTCCTAAACGCTTTAATTTCCCTGTAGTTGTATTCCTAACTAATTCATTGTCGTCAAAATAAAACATGGAAGGTTCATTCGCTGTTGTAACTAACACAGAATTTTCTGGGATTGCGGCGATTGCGTTTGAAAATTTCCATTTTGAAAGATCAACCACCTGAGCTTGTTCTTTGTCCCTAATCACAGCGTAATTCTTACCTCCTTTCTTCAGGAAATACATTTGTGTGGGTGTGGCTTGGAATTTTAATTTTAATTTTTTTTCTATTTTTCCAGAAAGCGAAAGCTTCACTAGTTCATTAGAGGACGATACAAAATAAATGGCATTGCTTCCTCTTAAATTACAAAAAGAAGTGGCACCACTGTTACTTATTTCTACAGGAAAACCAGTGATTGATTTTCCTTCTAAATCAAACATGTATACTTTATTTTCTGTTGAAAAGAAAACACCTTCTTTTTCACTATCCAATTCATTTAAATAAATCAATTTACTTGTGATTCCTCCTTGAATTTCATTTTTCCAAAGTACTTCATTGTTTTTTATCGCATATACATAACGATCTGTCAGTGTGAAAACTACTCCATCGTTTGTACAAAACGAATTAAAACTTCCTTCGATTGAAAATGTTTCAGAAAAACCAACCTCCTCTGAATTATCAACTTGATTTTCAATAGTTAAATTTGTAGATTTTACTGTTTCAATCAATTTATTTTTGACCAATGATTTTGTGATAGCTTTCGAAGGGTTAATATACCGTTCCGAAATAGTTTGAGGCAAATTTTCAAAATATTTTGAAGTAGCAGATCTAGATTTAGAGATTGTTTTCCCCATTTCATAGTATTCCACCATTTTTCGAACTACTTCTTGACGCTCAGAAATCACGACTTTATCTCCAATTGTTTCAATGTAAAATCCTTCCGTAAGGTTTTTCGGGAAACCTTTAAATAACTGTATACCAACATAATGTTTCTTAATCCCTGAAATAACTTCTTCTTCCTCCGTTTCTTGATTCAATACTTCAAAAGGATCGTTTTGAAGCGTAAAATCAGAAAAAATAACAGGAGTACTTTCGAAGGTAACTTGAACAAATCCATTGTCCATCCAATCAGAAATAATGTCATTTTGTGCGATGATTTTATTTGAAATCGCCCATTTTTTTTCATAAAAATGATATTCATTGATTTCAATAGGGATGACATTTGCAAATAACTCATAATCATTTACTTTTTCTCCTTTTTGATGCAATTGTTTCTTTGAAGAAAAAGCGATAGAACCGTCTCGATTGTAATAGATATCTTTTGTTAATCTGGTTGAAAAGTCAAGCATATTTGCCGCTGCTAAACGATCCCATTGAGGCCATTCCGCTTGATCATGCAGCTCATTACTAAATTCTCCCACATGAAATAAGAGATAATTTCCAGAAATCACATAATGCACACCATCGTCCAAAATCCCTTCGTTTTCTAAGTGTGAAAACTTAATGGTTTTACGTTTCAAATAATAAGCAAGTAAGTCTTTCGACCACGGTTGCGACGCCTCAACCAAAACACGATTCCTGTTACCAGAAACAAATACACGTTCATTAAATGCATTGTTAGCTAGAAGTTTTGTTGCGAAAAAATCAATCTTTCTTGGAAATTTATACTCAGAAAGTGAGTTATTCACTTCTGAAATACGATTAAAAATATACACCTTTTTATCCTTGTGATTGAACACTGATTGTGGAGAAAAAGAAGTGTATTTATACACTAAATTATAACCTAAAAACAGTGTTAGCAATAATCCAATGCTACCAAGTATGTATAAATAAATTCTGCCTAACATAGTTATAAATAAAACCGCAAAGTTAATTTAAAAATAGTGAGCACGAGGAAAGTAAATAGAAATAAATTTGCTTTTTTTTAAAAAATCAAAAGGTTCAATCTGATGTATCGTCTCTTAAAAATTAAACTTTAATTGAGACAATGATTTAACATGAAAAGTTTTTCTGTGAAATTCTGTATAACCATATACTTGAATTGCCTCACAATGATCTTTTGTAGGGTATCCTTTGTTTTTATCCAGTTTATATTCAGGGTATTGCAAAGAAAAATTCAGCATGATTTCATCGCGGTGTGTTTTAGCCAAAACCGAAGCAGCAGCAATAGAACTATAGGTTCCATCCCCTTTTACATAACACTCAAACGGAATTGAAAACGGTTTAAATCTATTGCCATCAATTAACAAAAAGTCGGGCTGTACAGCAAGTTTTAATGCTGCTTGTTGCATTGCTAAGATACTAGCATTTAATATGTTGATTCGATCTATTTCAGCATGATTTACTTCAAATACTGCCCAACTTATTGCTTCTTTCTCGATTTCTATGCGTAAAGCATCTCTTTTTTTTTCTGAGAGCTTTTTAGAATCATTTAACTCTTTATTCGAAAAATCTTTTGGAAGTATTACCGCTGCAGCAACAACAGGACCAAAGATACAGCCTCTACCCGCTTCATCACATCCAGCTTCAATTCTATGTTCTTCAACAAAAGGTAATAACATCTTAACAAGATTATTGCAACTTAAAGAATGGCGTATTTACCTTTTTCAATTACAAATTGTGCAATTTGTTGGCGTGCTTCTTTTGCATTAAAAGATTTCATTTTTGTAAAACGACGAATACCCATTAAGGACATTGCTAATTCATCGCCTGTCATAAATGAATTTAAGGCATCTTTCGCAGCCTTTGCAATATGGTCGGCACTGTCATAAAAATAGGTTTGTACAATTTGTTCTGCAATACTTACATCCATTCCTTTTGCATTCATCTTCCCTAAACGAAGCAATGCAGATTCCGCCTGATAGGTCCAAATAATCATGTCTGAAACATTCATCAATACTTCTTGTTCCTTGGAAAGTGTTTGAGACAATTTTTGAACAGCAGCACCTGCAGTCAACAAAATTGCTTTTTTAAATCCTTCTAACAATGCCCCTAATTGATCAAAAATTGAATCAGGTGCATCAGAAAAATCAGGAATACTTAACAATTCATTCATTACCTTTTTAGTAGGAGACATCAAATCAATCTCTCCTTTCATTCCTTTTTTAAGAATCATATCTACCACTAACATCCGGTTGATTTCATTGGTTCCCTCAAAAATTCGGTTGATTCGCGCATCTCTGAAAGAACGTTCCACGGAAGATTCGGAAGAATAACCCATCCCACCGAAGATCTGTACCGCTTCATCAACAACATAACTCAAACATTCTGAACCAGCTACTTTTAAAATTGCACATTCAGCGGCATATTCTTCAATTCCTTTTAATGTTGCTTGCCCTTTATCCATTCCACTAACAATAAAGGACTCAATTGCATCTTCAATATTTTGACCCGCACGGTAAGTTGCAGCCTCCAATACAAATGTTCGAATGATTTGCTCTGCTATTTTATGACGAATCGCTCCGTACTTAGCAATGCTTCTTCCAAACTGCTCGCGAGCAACCGCGTACTTTAATGTATCCTCAATCGTCTCTTTAGCTCCACCCAAAACTCCAGCTGCCAACTTAATTCGACCAATATTTAGAATATTTATTGCAATCTTAAATCCATTCTCACGCGAAGAAAGCATATTTTCAACTGGAACTTTTACATTATTGAAAAACACTTGACGAGTGGATGAGCCTTTAATACCCATTTTCTTTTCTTCAGGATTTAAAGAAATTCCTTCTGAGTTTGCTTCAACCAAAAAGGCAGTTAAATTTTTATCTGAATCTATTTTAGCAAATACGGTAAACAAATCAGCAAAACCTCCATTGGTGATCCACATTTTTTGTCCATTCAACACATAGTGCGTACCGTCATCTGAAAGAACTGCTTTCGTTTTTCCAGAATTCGCATCGGAACCGGCACTCGGCTCCGTTAAACAATATGCCGCTTTCCACTCTCCAGAAGCTAAGAGTGGTGAATATTTTTGTTTTTGTGCTTCATTCCCATAATACAACAACGGCAAAGAACCAATTCCAGTATGTGCTCCATAAGCTACTGAGAACGAATGTCCTTTCCCCAAATATTCTGTCGCTAAGAGTGATGTTTTAAAATCTACTCCCATTCCACCTAATTCTTCTGGAACAGATAACCCCAACAAACCTAACTCACCCGCTTTATCCAATAAACTGACCATCAAACCAGGTTCCATGGCATCTATTCGATCCAAAATTGGATGAATTTCTTTTGAGATGAATTCATCACACATACCTGCGATCATTAACGCTTCTTCCTGCCATTCTTCAGGAGTGAATATTGCTTCAGGTGTTGTTTTCTTTACTAAAAACTCTCCCCCTTTAATTACGTTTGTTGCCATGTCTGTTAGAGATTAAATTGCTAACTAATATTCTTAAATATAGTAATTTTTTTCTTTTTAATTCTTTACCACTTTAATTCGAGTGGAATTATTTAAAATTAAAAAGTAGATTCCGGAATTTAATAATCCTACATCTAAATCTACTGATCCATTATTTTCAGAATGATTGAATATTTTGCATTGAACTAAAGCTCCATTTAAATCCACTAATTTAACTTCCAATGAACCCATTAAACCTTTAACTCTAATGAAATCATTAAACGGATTTGGGTATACACTGTAATTGGAGGATAATTCTTCCAAACTTAATGTACTTGGAACAAACAATGAAAACGTTTTACTACATTTATTCTTA
>CAMCQL010000120.1 GCA_945877005.1 Chryseobacterium gleum | reverse complement strand
TCATCCAAAGGTCCAAACAGACAAAAACAACAAAAACCTGATGTAAGTGCTTCTGGTGATTTAACACTTTCAACGAGTGTACTTAGCTACTTAAATAATCCTGCGAATAATGAAAAAATAGATATAAATGGAATGCATTCTGTGAATGGAGGTACCTCAATGGCCGCACCAGTGATCACGGGAATAGCTGCTTTGTATTTGGAAAAATGTTCAAAATCTACTTACCTAGATTTTAAAAGAGATTTAACACAATCCGCTTTTCAAGATTATTTCACAAACAACACCCCTAATTTTGGTTATGGATTCGGTAAAGCACATGCTTTAAACGCATTACTTTCAACAAATATTCAATTAGTTTTTGAAGGAAATATAGGAATCTGCTCAGGCTCAATTCCCATTACTGTCAGATCAAATAAATCACTCGATTCAATTCAATGGTTTGACAATGATCAACAACTTCAAAAAACATTTTCGTCACCAGGAAAATATTGGATTACCGTTAAAGACAAACAAAATTGTATTTTAACAGACACCTTGCTTATCAAAGCTGAAGCTTCAAATCAAAGTATCTCACTGATCAACACTACTGGAAACGATACCCTTACTTGTGGGAGACCAATAATTATTCTAAAAGCTTTTGGTAACAGTGAATTTAAATGGAACAATGACATCACAAAAAGCGATACAAAACAAGTTCAAATTCCTGGGAAATATATTGTAAGTACACTCTTAAACAATGGATGTGAAGCAAAAGACAGTATTGTTATTTTTCAAGATACTGTATCCCCAACAAGAACTTTAACCGTCGACACCACACAACTCACCTGTGAAATCACTTCAATTTCAGCTAAAGTACTTCCATCTGAAGGCACTCAAGTAATCTGGAAGATGGGACAAGATATAATCAGTACTAAAAACAACATCAACATCAACAAACAAGGTGATTATATTTTAACGACTATCCTTAACAGAAACAACTGTTCCCTTATTGATACACTGAAAATTACGAAAGACACCTTGTATACAGATTTGAAAATAATACCGAGCAAAGATACACTGGCTTGTTTTTCAGATTCAATAGTATTAAGCTCCAACAAAACCTATCCAACACTTTGGAAAAAAAACAATGAACCCTTAACTACTGCAATAAACTATACACTCTTTCAACCAGGAGTTTATACTGTAGAATATTTAACGCCAAGTAATTGCTTATTAGTAGACTCATTCAAAATAGATTATCTAAAGTCTACGAACAAAATACTTTTCCCAGATACACTTCTACCAATTACCTGCAATAGAGACTCATCGGAAGTAACCGTAAGTGGAGGATTAAATTATATCTGGTCTGGAGGAAATTCTCCCTTAAAATCTACAAATGTATTCACCATCCCTGGTATTTATCCAATCACTATGATTGATAGTAATTACTGCGAAGTAAAAGACTCCATTGAAATCAAAAAAACAAATGATTCCAATTTAATTGTTCATTTCCAACAAAAATCAGGACAAAACAAGATTACATGTAGCAATAAAGAAGTAGAGGTAGAAGTATTAGAGACTGGAACTTATAGCTGGACTGGTGGCAGCAACTTAAGTGGAAAAACAAATGGTTTTTCAAATCCTGGAATCTACAAAGTCATTGTAAGTGGTAAAGACAATTGCATTGGTCAAGATAGCATCCTTGTATTAATGGATACAACTCATCCTATATTGAATTACAAATTCCTAAGCGATACTAAAATAAGCTGTCAAGATGATCCAGTTGTAATTAAGATTACAGGTGCAGCAAACTATCAATGGAATGGTGGCACCCAAGCAACTAATGACACGAATACTTTTGTATTGCCTGGAAATTATACCATCAAAGGAACAAATCTTCTTGGATGTTCTTCAGAGGTAACTTTTAATATTGATAAAATGTATTTCCCCCCTACTCCACAAATCACACTCAAAGACTCTATAATCACTTCTTCAAAGTGTGAAAATTATCAATGGTTTAGAAATGGTGAAATCCTCAGAAACGACACATTACAAACGTTAAAAATATCAAAAAGTGGAACTTACTTTGTTAGCACAAATTTAAAGGGATGTATTTCTACTTCTGAATACATTTCAACAACTTTAAATTTAAGTGATAAAAATGTAGCTACCACTTATTCCATCTTTCCTAACCCAATGAATACGGACTATGTTTACCTACATGTAAAAGGGGCTAAAGAAAATGATGAACTAATTTTATATACAATTACTGGCAAAAAAATAAATTTAAACCGAATGAATGCTGAAACTATTCAAACAGCTGATTTACCTGTTGGTGTATTCATATTAGAAATTGTAAGTAATAACAACATATTTAGAACTAAAGTAATAAAAGAATGAGGATTTATTACCAATCAATAAAAAATCATTTAATCCTACATACAAATAAGTTTATTTACGTATTTTTGAAAAATAACATTAAATTTTAAAAATGAATTTAGCTGGAATAATTGCAATCTCTGGAAAGCCAGGATTATACAAAGTAGTTAAACAAGGAAAAAACAATTTATTTGTTCAAGCTCTTGATTCAGATAAAATAACCCCTGCTTATACTTCAGATAAAATATCTGCTTTAGAAGATATTAGTGTTTACACCTACGAAAATGATGTTCCACTTTTAGAATTACTTGGATTAATTGCTGAAAAATCAAATTACGAATCAACTTTATCTCACAAAGAAGACAAAAAAAAATTAGAATCTTTTTTTGAAGAAATTGTTCCAAATTACGATAAAGAACGTGTTTATTTTTCAGATATTAAGAAAATATTTCAATGGTATAACCAATTACAAAACGTTGGCTTATTAGTAAAACCTTCTATCGTGGAAGAAGTTGAACAAACTACTGAAACTGAAGTTAAGACTATTGAAAAAACAAAAAAACCACGCGCAAAAAAAACTGAAAAAGTAACTGAATAGCTATATGCCAAGAAGCATTGTTATTATCCCTACTTATAACGAAATTGAGAACATCGATCGAATGGTACGTACCGTTCTTGATTTTAAGGAAGATTTTCATGTTTTAATTGTTGACGATGGTTCCCCTGATGGAACCGCCAATAAAGTCAAAGAGCTTCAAACAATCTATCCTAATCGTCTATTTCTAGAAGAAAGGTCGGGGAAATTAGGTTTAGGAACTGCTTATATTCTAGGATTTAAATGGGGATTAAAAAACAATTACACCTACATTTTTGAAATGGATTGTGATTTTTCCCATAATCCGAACGATTTAATTCGACTTGAAAATGCTTTAAAAGACGGAAAACATCAACTCAGCATAGGTTCCAGGTATTGCAAGGGTGGTAAAACTGAAAATTGGCCAATTGGTAGAATACTGATGTCTTACTTCGCGTCTGTCTACGTAAGAATGGTGCTTTTCATCTCGATCAAAGACACAACTGCTGGATTTAAATGCTACCACAACAGTGTATTAAGAGCTATCAATTTAGACAACATACCTTTTCGAGGTTATGCATTTCAAATTTTTATGAAATTCATCGCTCTAAGAAAAGGATTTAAATTAGTAGAAGTGCCTATTACATTCATTGATAGAGAATTTGGAACCTCTAAAATGAATGCTGACATATTTAAAGAAGCAATTCTTGGCGTTTGGAAAATGAGGAGTCTTAAATAAACGTTGATTTAAATTTATTGTATTTGATTTCTATTATGAAAACATTATTAAAGGGAGGTAAAATTGTCAATGAAGGTATTACTTCTTACAAAGATATCTTAATTCATGAAGGTAAAATTCAAAAAATAGAAGATTCAATCACGCCTGATACCACTGTGAATGTAATCGATGTTTCCGGGAAAATTATTCTTCCTGGATGCATTGATGATCAAGTACATTTCAGAGAGCCAGGCCTCACTCATAAAGGAACTATTTATAGCGAATCACGTGCTGCAGTTGCCGGAGGTATTACTTCTTTCATGGAAATGCCAAATACTGTACCAAACGCACTCACCCAAGAATTACTCGCAGACAAATATCAAATAGGAGCTAAAACTTCCATTGCAAATTACTCATTTTTCATGGGGGCTTCTAACGATAACATTGAGGAAGTCCTTAAAACAAACGAAAAAGATGTTTGTGGAATAAAAATCTTCATGGGCTCTTCCACTGGAAATATGCTTGTGGACAATGAGAAAGCGCTTACAAACTTGTTTTCAAAAGTTCCATTATTGATTGCGACCCATTGTGAAGATGAAGCAACAGTAAGAAAAAATTTAGCTTCCTACAAAGAGAAGTATGGCGAAAACATTCCGATAGAAGCACATCCACTCATCCGATCTGAAGAAGCATGTTATTTGTCTTCCTCATTTGCAATTAATCTTGCTAAAAAATACAATACGCGTCTTCATATCTTGCACATTTCAACTGCAAAAGAAGTTGCTTTATTCGATAATACAATCCCTTTAAAAGAAAAAAGGATAACTGCAGAAGCATGTGTTCACCACCTTTGGTTTTCAGATGCAGATTATAGTATTAAAGGAAACTTCATTAAATGGAATCCAGCTGTAAAAACAGCAAGTGATCGAGCTGGTATTTGGGAGGGGCTCTTAGATAACCGAATTGACATTATTGCGACAGATCATGCACCGCACACATTGGAGGAAAAAAACAACTCCTACCTAACAGCGCCATCAGGTGGGCCTTTGGTTCAACATGCATTGTTAGCCCTTTTAGAAAAAGTTCAAGAAGGTCAACTTTCTATAGAAAAAGTAGTTGAAAAAATGGCTCATGCACCTGCTGTTTGTTTTCAAATTGAAGAACGAGGATTCATCAGAGAAGGATATTTTGCAGATTTAGTGGTTATCGATCCTAAAACAACAACAAAAGTTTCAAAAGACAATCTTCTCTACGCTTGCAAATGGTCTCCTTTTGAAGGTGTAACGTTTTCAAATTCAATAGAGAAAACATTTGTCAATGGTAACTTAGTCTATAACGATGGTAAAATTGTTTCAGATCTTTCAGGAAAAAGACTCACATTTTCAAGGTAACTACTACCATGAAATATATTTTTATTTCGATATTCATTTTATCTTGTATAGGTTGCGAAAGCAATTCTAAGGTATACATTGAAAATGCACCTAAACAACTCCTCGATGAAGATAAATTCATCGACACCTATAAAGAATTACTTTTAATAGAAGCAACAGCTCGGATCACTGCAGAATCTGGATTAAAAGCAGATTCAATGATACTGGTAAATAGCGATTATTTTTTAGCATCCAAAAACATAAATCGTAAAACCTACCAGCAATCATATGATTATTATGCAATGAATGCTGAAAAATTCTTAGAAATTAACGAATCAATAAAAACAGAGCTTGGAGTCTTAATCAACAAGGACAGGGAATGAGTTGATATTTATTGTAAGTGGGGGAAGAGCAGGAATACAATTCCTACTCGGCGGAATAAAAAATAAACGAACTTTTTATAGTGCACTAATTAAAATGGAACGACTCTATTTTGAAATTACACCCCTAACCTAAAGATTAAGCAATTAGTGAACTTCTTTATTTCAAAGTAAAGCTATCTGAACCAATTAACTGACCTTCGCAGAACATTTTCACTTTGTAGTTTCCTTTCGTAGCCTCACCCTCTTTTACATCGTAATAGATAACAACATCTAAATTTTCATTGTTGTAATCGATTTCTTTTCTATCAGAATAAGCAACGGATCCCAATTCTGTAGAAACAATGAAATTTTCTTTTCCTTGAAGGACATTTCCATCCGGGGCAGTAATTTGCATGTAAATCACTTTTCTACCTGATTTTGTTAAAGGATTACTTGCAACAGTAAATGAAGACTTCATTTGAATGCAATTTCTAGATTTCGTTGTAGGCTCAGTAGTATTATTCAATTTTAATCTTAAACCTGTTGAGGAAACACCAAATAACTGTATTTTAGAACCCTTTTTGACTTGTTCTGCGCTTTCCTGTGCTTGAACTTTGTATTGATCTCTTTCACTAGTTGTAGTAGTTAATTCATGTGTTTTTAGATCCAAATCAGAAGACAATTTCACATTTAATGTATTGAGTGAATCAATTTGTTTCACATACCCTTTCATAATATTTCTCAAAGTTTCATTTTCTTTTCTTAAACCAAATAATTCTTG
>CAMCQL010000119.1 GCA_945877005.1 Chryseobacterium gleum | reverse complement strand
TAAAATCATCAATGATTTTATTGAATTTGTTCTGAATAAATAACAAGTTTTGTTTTTTTAGATTTTGTTTTGCCCTATATTTGTTGAAACAATTAATTATTAAATAATGGCAAGTAAAAGAAAATTTAAAAAAGATTTAAATAAAATGGTTTTTGAGGTAGTAGAGGAATGTTTCAGCGTACAATTGTACAATGAAACTAAAACTCAAGCTACCAATGAATTGATAGAAGAAGTAATACATTTTAGAAATGAGTTAACAGCTAAAATTCATCTTGCAAAAACTACTAAAGATTTCCCTGCAATTAAAACTGAAGTTGAAGATGCAGCTGTTGAATACATTCACAAATTGAATGATTTGATGTAATTGAATTAAAAAGAGGCGACGATTCGGAGTATACTGAATAGTTAATTCTTTTGAAAACTACATTTAAAGCGATTAGGTATTTTTTACTTAATCGCTTTTTTTTAATTAAATTAGAAATTATAACTATTAAATTCACTAAGAAACAGCATTTGAAAGGTTTACTTTTCAAATGCTGTTTCTTAGTGATTGTGTTTTAGGTGAAGCTTTTAAAGATTGTAAAACTATGAAAGAATCAAAAGGACTTTGGAAAATTATAGGTGCATCCTCTGTAGGAACACTCATTGAATGGTATGATTTTTATATTTTTGGTAGTTTAGCAACCATTATTTCAACAAAATTTTTCCCTCCGGATAATCCAACCGCTGCTTTTTTAGCGACGCTTGCAACTTTTGCTGCAGGGTTTGTTGTGAGACCATTCGGCGCTTTGTTTTTTGGGAGATTGGGCGATTTGATTGGGCGTAAATACACTTTTATGATGACCTTGTTGTTGATGGGAGGAGCTACATTTTTAATTGGTTGTATTCCTTCTTACGAAACAATTGGTTTTTTTGCGCCATTGGCTGTATTGTTGTTGAGGTTGTTACAAGGTTTAGCATTGGGAGGAGAATACGGTGGTGCTGCAACTTATGTCGCTGAGCACGCTCCTGAAAATCGTCGTGGATATTGGACTTCTTGGATTCAAACGACTGCCACTGTTGGTTTATTTGTTTCTCTATTAGTGATAATGGGAACACGTATGGCAATAAGTGAAGAGGCATTCAATAGTTGGGGATGGAGAATTCCTTTTTGGGTTTCAATTGCTATGGTATTCATCTCTTATGTGATACGAAAAAATATGGATGAGTCTCCTTTGTTTCAAAAAGTGAAGGAGGAAGGTAAAATTGCTAAAAATCCATTGAAAGAAAGTTTTGGAAAGAAGGAAAATTTCAAATATGTTTTATTGGCTTTGTTCGGAGCAACAATGGGACAAGGAGTTGTTTGGTATACGGGACAATTTTATGCGATGAGTTTCATAGAGAAAATTTGTATGGTTGATAAGATGCAGTCTGATATGTTAATCGCAACTGCTTTATTACTGGGCACTCCCTTTTTTCTTGTTTTTGGAGCTTTGTCTGATCGTATCGGAAGAAAAAAAATTATGTTAACGGGAATGTTGTTGGCAGTTTTATGTTACAGACCGATTTATGAAAAAATGTACCAAACCGTAGCTGTTAAAAATAAAACTGAAAATGCAAGTCTGCGCACTGGACAAGTAACCAATAAATTGAACGCCAAAACGAAACAAACAGAATTATTGTATACAAATCACTTTGCCTACGAAGACGGAGCAAAGAAGACGGAGGTAAAAAAAGTTCTTTTGTCAAAAGATAATCAACTAATTAAAGAGGAAATAAAAACCACAATTAAAATTTCTGATGCTGATTGGTGGATATTGGTTGGATTGGTATTTATTCAAGTGTTATTTGTTACCATGGTCTATGGTCCAATCGCAGCTTTTTTAGTGGAATTATTTCCTATTCATATTCGTTACACTTCAATGTCGTTGCCTTACCATATAGGAAATGGAGTTTTTGGTGGATTACTTCCAGCTGTGGCAACTTATTTGGCATCTAAAGCGAATGATGCTAATAATTTAGCAGTAAAAAACAACCTTGCACAGCCGTATGAATCACCTTATTTAGAAGGGTTGTGGTATCCTATCGGGGTTGCATCGGTATGTTTTGTAATTGGACTCATCTATATAAAAACAAACAATAAAACTAAGAGTCATGCGTAATTTGAGAAAGATATTAGGTGTTTTTTGGATAGTTCTAGCAGGATTATGTGCTTATTTTGGAGTTGTAAATTTTGGTTATCCAAAAATTGTTTCACCAAAAGGGAGTGATGATTTAGTTTTCGGATGTATTATTCTTTTTGTTTTACTACCACTTATTGTAGGCGGGTTGTTTTTATTTGGTTGGTATGCATTAAACGGAGAGTATGATTCCAAAGAATAAGCTGATTTATTTTTTAGTTTTTCTATTTATCAATCTTTCAGTAGTTGTTCATTCGAAAACCTATTATGTGGCTACGAATGGAAAAAAGAATGCAAAGGGCACCATTGATTCTCCATTTAATAGTATAAATTTTGCGGTTAGCAAGTTAAAGCCCGGTGATACTTGTTTTGTCCGAGGGGGCAAGTATGAAGAGGTAATTGTTTTTAAAAACTCTGGTACAAAAGGAAATAAAATTGTACTTAAAAATTTCCAAAACGAACAAGTAGTTGTTTTACCTAGAAAAGCTCCTTTTAATTGGAAACGTTATAAAGGTTCGATTTTTCGCGTAAAAGTAAAAGATTCAGTCATTCAATTACTCTTTCATCAAAAATCTTTGATGCAAGCTAGCTTTCCTTCTGTTAAGGAAGGGGATATTCGAGCAAGTTCATGGGGTAAAGTGTTTGCAAAGCCAGATAAATCAGTTGTTTTTGAAGGTGTAAAGAACTTAAAATCCTTAAAAGGTGCTCACTTTGTTGGTGTGTGTGGGAGAGGTTTAGTTGCTTTAAATGGAAAAGTTAAAGCTCAGGTTGGAGAGAATTTATCTTTAGAGAATAATGCATGGTATTGGGGGAAGCAATATGAAAGTGGTTATTTAGGTAAAGGGCGAGGTTTTTTGGTAGGGAAATTGGCTTTTTTAGATACACCTGGTGAGTGGTTTTATTCGGACGGATACTTATATTTTTGGCCTCCGAAGAAAGTTCATTTTGAGCGCTATGTCAGGATTCGTACTTCAAAAAAATCATTGGTATTAAGCAATAAATCTTTTATTGAGGTAGATGGTATTCAAGTGATAGGAGGGACCATTTCTTTAATAAATTCTCGAAATTGTATTTTGAAGAATAGCAGTTGTGAATATGGTGTACCATTTTTCAAGTTTGAACAAGGTTTCGATCGTTTTTCACCCACCAACGAAGGGTATTTGGATCCAGTCACATGGAGTGGGAATGGTTGCGAGATTTCAGGATCCGACAATAAATTGGTGAATTGCTATTTTGGAAAAAATTGGGGAGATGGATTAACAGTTTGGGGAACTCGGAATGTTTTTGAAAATGTATTCGTGCGCGATTGTGATTGGATGGGAATAGATTGTGCTCCAATTAACATTACAGGTTCAGAACATTTAGTTAAAAATTCCACTTTTTGTAGGGCTGCTCGCAGTGTAATATCCTTTCGTAAATTGATTCGGAGTCGATTTATTTACAATGAAGTTTATTTAGGTGGATTATTAAACGATGATTTGGGTCTTTTTTATTGCTACGATTCAGATGGTGAAGGCACTGAAATTGCCTGTAATTGGGTCCATGATAATTTAGCACCCTATTTTGGTCCAGGAATTTATTTGGACAATGGCAATGCAAATTACAATGTACATCATAATGTTGTGTGGAATTGTTTTGTCGGAATAAACGTCAATACACCTTCTAAAAACGTAAAGGTTTGGAACAATACGATCATAAAAAATCAGTTCAATATGGGTTGTTGGCCACTTACTACTCCTTTAATTAATGTGCATACATACAATAATTTAACAGATAGTGACAGGACTTCTTATTTGTGGAATCCATTTTACGGTACTAAAATAGATTCGAATGTGATTCAAACCAATATTTATAAAACTTTAGTAAATCCTCGAATGCGAAGGTTTGATTGTTACAATGACCCTTTGATTAGAGGAAAGGGCTTAAAGAATAGTTCAAATGGTTTGAATTCAGATGTAGGAGCATATCCTTACAATCGACATTATTGGGTGCCAGGAGTTGATATATCCAAATTAAATAATGATTCAGTTACTGATATTACTGGAAATGAAAAGTATCAATCTAACTCTATTTGGATTGAAATACTGAAGGGTAGTAGTGTTCTGATCTTGATTTTGTGGATGCTATTGAAATTACCTTTTGTTAAGGCTACAAATTGGACTTCTCGTAAAATTATCTTGCTTTTTTTAGTGAGACTTGTTGCAGGATTTGCGTTGTATGCGACTTATAATTGGTATTATTTAAATAGAGAAGTTGCGGATGTGTTTAAAAATTATGATTTCGCTAAACTTTTATATGATCATTTATTTGGGGTAGATACTTTTAGTTTTTTTAAAATATGTTTTGGTCAAATCAATGACATTACTCAGATTCAAGATATATTATTAGAACATGATGTCTTATTTAAACGTAGTGATTTTTCTATATTTTCTGCCAATCAATTATTAATAAGAATGAATGCATTATTGATGATAGTATCCGGTGGTAGCTACATCGTTCATTCATTGGTGTTTATTACACTTTCATTTATTGGTTCTATTGGAATGTATCGATTTTGCAAATCGATTTTTGAAATTTGTGAATGGAAGTTGATACTTGCGTTTTTTCTAACACCGTCATTTATTTTTTGGTCTTCAGGAATTATGAGAGATAGTTTATTTGTTTTTTTGATTGGTATGGGACTTTATTTATTGTGGAATTGGAAAGGTAAATTGCGTAATTATTCTATCTCATTATTGTTTTCTTGTTGCTGTTTGTTTATCGTGTATTTGGTTAAAAATTACATCTTATTTGCACTTTTACCAGCAATTATTGGATTACTTAGTGTTCAGTTAATTGTTAAAAGACGGTATGTATTGCTTGTTTTTTCAGCTGTTTTAGTTTGTTATGTTTTGGGGGTGTTTTGTATACTTCCCGAATTTATTGGACTTGACTTGCTTTCAGAATTGACCTACTTACAAACCGATTTAAAGAATGTAGCCATTGAAATGCATGCGAATAGTCGACTGATGATTCCGGATATTAACAATTCGTACGAGGTTTTAATAGCAAATATACCTGTAGCTTTGTGGAATGTATTTATTGAACCACTTCCTTTAAAAGTGTATAATTTTGGTTTATTCTTCGCTTTTTTTGAAAATTGTTGTTTGATTCTACTTTTAATTCTTGTTCTTTTTGCTTTCCAAAAACCATCATTGAAGAATCTAAAGGCAATTTGTTTTTCTATGATTTTCGTGTTTCTATTTGCGGTCTTAATTGGTGAAGTTGTACCAATTATCGGAGGAATTGTTCGTTACAGGGCAGTCTTGCTTCCTTTTTTTGTAGTAAGTTTACTTTCGTTATTTAACCCTAATGTAGGGCTGTTTCAAAAGCGAAAAACAGTGTTATGAATAAAATCATAACACCTGTCTTTTAGTTTTGCAAATGTTTTTTATCAATAAGACATTGCTACTATATTTCTAACATCTGCAGGGGTAATATTTTTGTGTTCCCCAATTGCAAGTAATCCTCTTTCAGTGAATCGTTCTTGAATTTTTTCTGCGGTACCAATGTATTCAGTAGTGTATTCAGATAGTTTTGTTGAGATTCCTAATGTATGGAAAAACGATTCGATTCGTTCAATGCACATGTTTGCTTTTTCTTCGGTACTACCTGATGAAATATTGAATACACGTTTGGCACATTGTGCTAACTTTTCTTTTTTTGCTTCAAAATTGTATCTGTAGTGACTTGGTGCAATGATTGCAAGTGTGCGTGCGTGATCAATTCCAAAGAATACGGTTAATTCATGCCCCATAGCATGTATGGCCCAATCTGTTGGTACTCCTTTTTGAATCAAACCATTCAACGCCATCGTACATGACCACATGAAGTTACTTGCAGCTTCATGATAATAAGGGTTTTCAATTAGGATAGGAGCGGTTTCAATTAAGGTGCTTAGTATACTTTCTGCAAATCTGTCTTGTAGTAACGCATGTGTAGGATACGTCATATATTGTTCCAATACATGTGTGAAAGCATCCGTAATACCATTTGCTAACTGATGTTTT
>CAMCQL010000118.1 GCA_945877005.1 Chryseobacterium gleum | reverse complement strand
CAATTGCTCACATACTTGGATTACTTGTTTACACACGCCTTTTTCCATCACAACGAAATCACACTCCCCTTTTTCACGAAAATAAAAGATTTCCGTAGTTTGCTGACGTAAATGAAGATAAACTAAATTTTCCAGTAGTCTCCCTGAATCTGATGATCGGCTTATGGTATTCGCTTGGATAAATCCAGCGTCAATTGCATATACCTTTCGTGGATTGACCAATACACTTTTAGGAGACCAACTAAATCGTGGTAAAAAAAACAAGATATACGTATCCTCCAACCATTTCAAATAATCAGAAACGGAATTGGTAGAACCGACGTCAAAAGTTTTCCGCAAACTATTGTACGTTGTTTCTTTTCCTACATTACTTAATAAATGTAACGTAATGTCAAACAAAGTTTTCGTGTTTCGAATACCATATCGAACAGCAATATCTCGAAATAAGATATCACGTAACAACGTTTGAAGAACATCTGTATTTTTCGAATCTAAAAATTCTGGGAAACCTCCTAGTTTTCGGTAATTTTCAAACGAAACCAGGTTGTTTTCTTGTTTGGTATGTTCTAAAAATTCATTGTAAGCAAACGGAAATAATTCATGACTCAAATAGCGTCCTGTTAATTTTGTTCCCAATTCCTTACTCAATAGCGAAGCATTCGAACCCGTTACAAATACTTTCTCCCCCCGTTCATGTAATTGACGAACAAATATTTCCCAGCTTTCAACATTCTGAATTTCATCAAAAAAATAAACAGGGTGATTACCGCCTATGATTTCATCTAAACGTTTAAAATCTGAGACATCAAACCCAAAAACACGTGAATCTTCGAAGTTAAAACAAACGACATTCGGTGCATAATGCGCCATAATCATTCGCATTAACGTACTTTTTCCAGAACGTCTTATCCCAGAAATCACTTCAATTTGCTTTCCTTTGAATGTGTTTTCAATCAAATAATTTCGTGAAGTCAATAAATCTTTTTTCAATTCATTTTGTTGTGCATGAAAAACTTCTTCTATTTCCGATTTAAGTAACATCTTAGTTTATTTTAATAAAGAACAAAAGTTAATTTTACAAATATACAAAAGTTAATTTTAATAAAATTAAATAATTAATATTAGTAAAATATACTTTTATATTTTACTAATATACACTATTGCATTTTACTAAAAAACAATAGTGTTCTTTGGCGAAATCCAAAAAACATAAAAATCTGACTACAAACAAATAGAAACAAAAAAAGGTGCCCCAAAGGACACCTTAATATTTTGAGAAAAAAGAAAATTAAGCGTTAACGTTCATGTTATCTAACACGTCCATTACTGATTTCACAGCTTTCGCTGACTCCTCTAACAATGCTTTTTCTTCTGTATTTAAATCTAATTCAATGATTTTTTCGATACCATTTTTACCTAATACAACAGGTACCCCTAAATAAATATCTTTCATTCCATATTCTCCGTTCAACCATGCACATACAGGGAAGATACGTTTTTGATCTCTGATGATCGCTTCAACCATTTGAGCAGCAGCAGCACCTGGCGCGTACCAAGCAGACGTACCTAATAATTTAACGATTTCACCACCACCGAACTTAGTACGCTCGATGATTTCTTCCAATTTATCGTTTTCAATTAATTCAGTAACTGGAATACCAGAAACAGTCGTATATCTTGGAAGTGGAACCATCGTATCTCCATGACCACCCATTAATATTGCTTGAATATCTTTAGGAGAAACATTTAACTCTTCTGCTAAAAAGGCGCGGTATCTAGCAGTATCCAAAATACCAGCCATACCAAATACTTTTTTAGAATCAACTTTCGCATTTAAGTACGCGCAATAAGTCATTACATCTAAAGGATTAGATACAATGATTAAAATCGCATCAGGAGAATGCTTAATGATATTTTCTGTAACCGTTTTAACGATACCTGCATTCGTAGCGATAAGATCATCACGAGACATACCTGGTTTTCTTGGTAAACCAGAAGTAATTACAACCACATCAGAGTTTGCTGTTTTAGTATAATCATTTGTAGAACCAACAGTTCTGGAATCATACAAATTGATTGGAGCTTTTTGCCAAATATCAAGTGCTTTACCTTCCGCAAAACCTTCTTTGATGTCTAACAATACAATCTCGTTAGCGATTTCTCTTTGCGCTAATACATCCGCACATGTTGCGCCTACATTTCCAGCACCTACTACAGTTACTTTCATATTAAAAAAATTAGTATTTATTCATTTTAAACTTTGGCAAATTTATAACAAATTTGAATAAAATAAATATTAATTTAAGGTATATTTCTATAATATTCACACAAAATCAATTAGAAATTAAATTAATTTTGAAAAAAAGAGGCAACCATATGAAAATAACGTTCGTCAATGAGATAACACCGTGAAAAAGACTGAAGACATAGAATCAATAATTGCTGGCTGTATCGACAAAAAGCGAAGTAGTCAAGAACGCTTGTTCAAGCTTTATTACGGTAAACTAATGGGTGCAACATTACGCTATACAAATGACAATGATACAGCGCAAGAAATTGTACAAGAAGGTTTTATAAAAATATTTGAAAAGATAACAAAATTTGAAAATACAGGCTCATTTGAAGGATGGATGCGTCGAATCGTTGTAAACACCGCGATTGACTATCTTAGGAAAAGTAAACGTGATAATTGGGTACAAGAAAATGAAATCAATACTAAAGATGAATATTCAAACCCAACAGAAGAAAATGAATTACAAACAGCGCTTGAAATCAAAGCAGAATATGCAATTCAAGCAATTCAAGAATTATCACCCGCTTACCGAACTGTTTTTAATCTTTATGTGATTGAAAATTATTCACACAAAGAAATTTCAGAATTATTAGGGATTTCAGAGGGGACCTCAAAATCCAATCTTTCAAAAGCAAAATTTAATTTACAGAAAATAATTAGCCAACATTTAAGTTCAATTGAAAATGAATAAGTTCGAAGAAAACATTAAACAATCACTTGAAAATTTTGAAGTGCCTTACGATCCTAAGGCTTGGGAAAAATTATCAAAAAAACTCGATCAAAAAGAAAATAAATCGAATCAAAAACCAACCAAAGGGTTCAATAATTTTCTTTTTGTAGGAGCATCTACATTAATTGTGGCTGGTATTTATTTTATAGCAACCCAAAAAAGTACAACTCTACCAAAGACAACGAAAGAAATTGCTGTTTCTGAAAATAATGAACCACAAAAAATCAATATCTCAACAGGTGAAATTGAAGTTCACACAAAAAACACGAAAACAGCTATTAAAACAAATAACGAGAAGAAAGAATTAATTAATGACGAGAAGAAACATTTGTCAAACCAAAAAGTCTTTAACAAAACTGAAAAAAAAGAATCAATTGTAAATAACGAAACACTCACAGAAACAAATAATTTAAAAACTTCTCTTACTCAAAATATAGAAGTAGAAATTCCGAAAACAAAATCAACCTACTGCGAAAATGAATTTATCATAATTACTAACACTAATAGCATTCCTTTATACCTGATCAATGAAAAAGGAAGAAAAATGTACAAAATACCTGCAAATGCTGTTAACAAATACAACATCAAAGAAAGCGGCAGGTATGAATGGTTGAATGAAGAAAACGGAAATAAAACATACAAAGCGTTTGAAATAGTGGAAAACCCTAACTCAAATTTCTCAATGTCGAGTGAACTAGAATTCACAGACGGTATTCCAAAAATTAATTGTTCAACATCATCAAACGCAACAACAACACAATGGCTTTTAAACAGTAAATTTATAAATTCAAATAAAGATTTTACCATTGCTATCTTTACTAAAGGACTTAATTCAATCTCACTGAAAGTCGAGAATAATGCAGGATGTAAATCAACGACAGTTAAAACAATTAACGTGGAAGATAACTACAACCTTTTGGCAGTAACAGGTTTCGAACCAAATCATCACGACAGTAAACGAAATTCGTTTATCCCTTTTGCTTTAACAGTAAGAAATATCCCGTTCAAAATGGTCATCATAGATCCGAAAAATGATAAGGTTATTTTTGAAACAACTGATAGCTCTAAACCATGGGACGGAATAGATCAAACAACCAATGAAATGGTTCCTGAAAATACTACTTACATTTGGAAAGTAACATTGTTCAAAACTGAGAAAAATGAAAAAAGCGACTATGTTGGCAAAATAACTAGAATTTAGATGAGGTTTTATATTACATTATCACTACTATTTTTCGCATTTATCACTATAAATGCTCAAAAGAAAACTATTTTAAAGTCAAGCCCAACTGAGTTAATTATTGAGTTTGAATTCAATGAAAATAATTACTCGAAAACCACTTACAATCATAAAGAATTCATTCAATTTAATGCCAATGAGACTTATTTAGAAAAAGGTGCTCCTGGTCTACCTTACTATTCATTCAGTGTTCAATTGCCCTCAAATAATGCTGCTTCATTCCAAATCATTGATAAAGAACAAGAAATATCTACAAACAATGCTGTTTTCCCTTCAAAAGGAAACATAAAACGAAAAAATATTAAAGATACAAATACGCCTTATTTTGGTGCCTATTACTCTAAAAATGAAAATTATCCACTTAATGCTATCATTCCCTCAAAACCATTTCAATTTAGAACAATTACTGGGCAATCATTCTTTCTTTTTCCTTATCAATATAACCCAGTAACTCAACAATTAAAATTTACAAGAAAAATCACCGTTGCAATTCACTTCAGTACAAATCAACAAATCAACGAATTAAATCGGGTCCCAAATACAAAGCTTAATGAACAACTGTTGAAAGACCATTTTTTAAATACGCCAACTGATCAAAAAAGAACTCCTAATCAACTTGAAGATGGAGATTTATTAGTTGTAGTCAATGAAAATTACCTGAATGATATCCAACCTTTTATTGATTGGAAAAATCAAAAAGGAATTAAAACGAAAGTATTGAGTGTTCCAACATCCACTTATACGGATACCGAACTAAAAGGTATCATTCAACAAGAATATCAAACAAACTCGAACTTACTCTATGTTCTTTTAATTGGTGAGCATTCAGAAATTCCTTCCCACAGTTATGGAATCATAGATGGCGATGAGAATTGGAGTGATTCCTATTATGGTCAAATGACCGATGACCTCTATCCAGAGCTATTTGTGGGGCGTATTACAGGGTCAAACCAGGAGATTAAAACAATCATCTCAAAAACAATTGATTACGAAAAAAAGAAAACACTTGGAAATTGGATGACAACATCAATAGGTATTGGTTCGAATGAAGGTTTAAACGAAGGAGACAACAATGAAGCAGACTGGCAACATTTGAGAAAAATTAAAAGTAGCTTAGAAGCAATTGGTTACACAAATGTTTATGAGTTCTACGATGGTTCTCACGGTCAAAACGACAAAGTTGGAAATCCTTTGAAATCGGATGTATTATCTGCAATCAATCAAGGCGCTGGACTAATTAATTATACTGGTCATGGAGATACACAATCAATTCAAACTACAGGTTTGACTAATTCAGATATTGGCACTCTACAAAACAACGGAAAACTCCCTTTCGTTGTATCTGTAGCCTGTAACAACGGTAAATTTATAGGATACAAATGTCTTTCTGAGGCTTGGTTAAGCGCCACAAAAAACAACGAACCTACGGGTGCTGTTGCTGCATGCGGGTCATCAATATTAATGGATTGGGCTCCACCAATGAAAACACAAGACGAAATAGTTACACTATTAGCAGCTCCAACTTCAACAAAAAATAGTTTAGGAAGCTTATTTTACACTTCACAAATTGCAATGCTCCAAAAGTATGGTGATTTCGGAAATACTACTATGAATACTTGGTTATTTTTCGGTGATCCAACACTGGAATTTAGTTATCAAAACCCAAGTCAATTAAATTTCACTTCAACACTTCAAAAAGTCTCAACTCAACTAAAACTGAACCTAAGTTCAATAACGGAAAATGCACAAATTACAGTTAGTTACATCAATCAATTCATAGCAAAAGGGACCATAAACAATGGTATATGCAGTGTTCACCTACCTGATTCATTGTTAGGAAAAAACATTCTATTAACAGGAACTAAATTGAACTACATCCCTTTTCAACAAAATTTAATTATTCAACTTCCAACTCAAATTGAGTTAATTAAATGTGAAGGTGAATCTATTTCTTACAACAACAAAACATATTCTAGTAAAGGATACTATACCGA
>CAMCQL010000117.1 GCA_945877005.1 Chryseobacterium gleum | reverse complement strand
CAAATGCTGGACTAGCTACGCAAGCGGCAACAAAAGAAGTAATGCGCGTTCTTGAGGCACTATCCAATGGTGATTTATCCCAAAAGTTTAGTGTGCTTTCTGAAGCCGAGTTAAAACAAATGGGAGATGCACTGAATGATACCATTGATTTATTAATCACACAAAAAGAAGGAGAGATTGAAACACAAAAAGCTGCATCGGAAGTTAGTAGAGTCATTAATGCGCTTGCAGAAGGAGATTTAACCCAACGTTACGAAATTTCTTCGAAAGGTGAATTGAAACGAATGGGTGATGCATTGAACAAGACAATTGATGTATTGAATGATTTAATTAGTAAAGTCATGGAAAATACATTAAATATATCTTCAGCAAGTACTCAAATTTCAAATTCTGCACAACAATTATCAGAAGGAGCAACGAATCAAGCAAGTTCAGTGGAAGAGATATCTTCTTCAATGGAGGAAATGACGGCAAATATTCAACAGAATACAAGTAACTCAAGACAAACAGAGAAAATAGCCTCTAAAGCAGCGATTGACATCAACGAAAGTAAAGAATCTGTTAATGAAACAGAGTCTTCCATGAAGTTAATTGCTTCTAAAATTTCAATTATTGGTGAGATTTCGAGACAAACAAATTTGTTAGCATTGAATGCTGCAGTAGAAGCTGCTCGAGCAGGAGAACATGGTAGAGGTTTCGCTGTCGTTGCTGCAGAGGTAAGAAAATTAGCAGAGAGATCTCAATTGGCTGCGACAGAAATTGATGAAATTTCTGCAAAAAGTGTTCACGTTGCTCAAAAATCTGGTCAGATGTTAAACGATGTTGTCCCAAATATTCAAAAAACATCCGATTTAGTGATGGAAATTACAGCTTCTTCGAATGAACAAAGTTCTGGTTCTGAACAAATCAATAGTGCCATTCAAAATTTAAATTTAGTGGTGCAAGAAAATGCAGCTACAGCAGAGGAAATGGCTGCTGGAGCAGAGGAATTAAGTGCGCAAGCAGAGAATTTACAAGATGCAATTTCGTTTTTTAAAATCGAAGGGATGCAACAGTTTACAACTAAAAGTAAACCTCAATTAAAACAAAGATTTGCTAAATCATCTTTTAGTTCCACTCGAGAAGAAGTTAAACCGATTACTAAAACTACTTCGAAAAGTAGTGCAAGTGGAATCGACATAAATCTTGGATTCCCGGACAGTTTGGACAATGAATTTATGGAATTTTAAGTTACTTTTTAATATTAATATAATATTGAAAAATTTTAATTAACTGAATTTAAATTAATTTAGTAGCAAAATAAGTATGTACCTACTCTAAAATCATATTAATTGTGGTTAAATTAAAAATAAAATTCATGAAAATTAAAAATATCCTTATCCTTTTAATAGGCTTTAATTTTTTTAGTTGTTCAAATTCTTCAGATGATTTAGAAAAAAAATCAAGTAAAAAAATTGTAACAATTAAAGGGAGTGATACTGTTTTACCAATAGTAGAAGCAGAAGTTAGTATTTTTAAAACAGCTTTTGAAAACATTTCTCTTTCAATTGCTGGTGGAGGAACCGGTGATGGAATTAAGGCATTAATCAACGGCGAAACTGATATTGCAATGGCATCTAGGGATTTAAAAGACGAAGAAAAACTCGAATTAAAAAATAAAAATAAAATAATTATCAAAAAAATAATTGCCTACGATGCATTAATGATAATTGTAAACCCAAACAATTCTATTTCAAAATTAACAAGAGAACAAATTGAATTAATTTATACTGGTAAAATTACAAATTGGAGTGAAGTTGGCGGTCAAAATTTAACAATAGAAATATACACTCGTGAAACTACTTCAGGAACAAATTCTTACTTTAAAGAACAAGTCTTAGACGATAAAGAATATAGTAATAATATTTTAAGCACTTTTGTGAATGAAGCAATTGTTCAATCTGTTGAAATTTCAAAAGGTGCAATTGGATATATAGGATTAGGTTTTAAAAGTCCAAAAATTAAAGCTCTTTCGGTTTCTTTTGATCAGGGTAAAACATACGTTTACCCATCTTTGAGTTCAATTATGAATAAATCCTATCCAATTTCTCGACCTTTATTTTTCATGTATGAAAATACGAATGTTGAAAAAGCAAAAGAAATTTCTGATTTTACTTTATCTGATGAAGGTCAAAAAATAATTGAAGAACTTGGTTATATCCCACTTTAATTCATATTTACAAACTCATTTAACCCAATTATTTCATTTTTCATGAAATTTTCGGGTTAATTCTTTTTTCATTAACCAATTTCAGTATCATTTGATAAAGGCCAAACCTTTGTTGCCCCAACTTTAAAAACTACAAGTAATAATACATACCCAATTTCTCGACCTCTATTTTATCTATACGAAAAATCTAAAAGAAAAAAAGTGAAACCAATTGTTGATTTCACTTTGTCAAAAGAAGGTCAAATATCGCTCATAAATCAGGTGAATTGTTGAATGAAGTTGTTCCAAATATTCAAAAAACATCAGAATTAGTTCAAGAAATTAGTGCATCTAGCATTGAGCAAAGTTCAAGAGCTGATCAAATAAACAAAGCTATCCAAAATCTAAACAGAGTTGTTCAAGAAAACGCATATACAGCACAAGAAATGGCATTTGGTTCAGAACAATTAAAATTAAAAGCAGAAGAGCTTCAAAATGCTGTCTCCTTTTTTAAAATTAATGAGAATGAAGTAAAAAAAACAAAGTAAATAAAAATATTTATGCTAGTCTTGAAAACTAACTAGATAACATTTAATTTAACAAATAGTAATATTAAATAATAGATTTAATTCTTTTAAAATAATATTTTTGTTCAAAACATCTACTCTATACTAAGTCAATTTTAAATAATTAAATAAAATACATGAAAAGTAGTTTAAAGTTGCCCATTAGAAAACAGTTAATTATTGGATATTCAGTAACAATTGGATTGTTAGTAATCATGTCTGTTGTTGTAATTTCACTATTAAAATCAATTGACAACCAAGAAGAAGATGTTAAAAAAAGTATGGATCTAAAGGAAGCTTTAAATTCAGCTAAACTTTCAATGGCAATTGAAAAAAACATTGTCATGGAATTTGCTTCAACTTCTAATGAAAAAGATCTTAAAATCTGGACAACAATAAATGATTCTGCAATAGTAAAATTAGATTTAAACTTGGCCAAAATTTATTCCATTTCAACTTCAGACGAATGGGGCTCGGATTTTGAAAAAGAAAAAGAGATTTTATCTGAATCTTCAAACATTTTAATTGATTCATATAAAAGAAACTTAATTCCTTTGATGGAAAAAATTAAACTTTCAGCAAAATCAAAACTAGCTATCAATAGATTGAGTAATTCATATACTTTAAAAACCGCTAAAATTAGATTAAACTATATTGAAACAGAACAACTTGATAAACTATTTGATAAAAATATCGATGTATTAACTGAATTTTTAGAAAAAATCGATCAGAATAATACCTCAATTGCCTTTGTTTCTAACCAAAAAATGAACTCACTATCAAATGGAGCAAATAGTACTATTTGGATATTAAGTGTTTTAAGTATATTAATTTCTATTGCTTTTGGTTCAACGATTGTCAAAAGACTTCAAACCATTTTAGGTGAAGACCCTATGATAGTTGCGGGATTTGTAGATCAAGTTGCAATCGGTAATCTTTCAATTGAAATACCTAAAAAAAACGGTCAAGAAAATCAAGGATTATTAAAATCTGTAGAACTAATGATTGCTGGACTTTCAAAAGCATCCAATTTTGCTAAAGAAATAGGTCGAGGAAATTTAAACGAGCATTTTGAATTGTTAGATGAAAAAGATGAACTTGGCAATTCATTAATTGAAATGAAAAATAATTTAGTTCAAGCTGCAAGTTATGTTGATCAAGTTGCTGTAGGAAATTTGTCTATTGAAATTCCTAAAAAAGATGGTCAAGAAAATATAGGTATTTTAAAATCAGTTGAAGACATGATTTCTAGTTTATCTCGAGCAGCAAATTTTGCAAAAGAAATTGGAAAAGGAAATTTGAGTGAAGAATTAAAATTAAACAATCAAAATGATGAATTAGGAAATTCCCTAATCGAAATGAAAGCTAATTTATTGGAAGCCAAAGAGAAAACAGAAGCTGCCCAAAGAGAAATCGATGCTCGAGTTAAATTAATGGACAAATTGTGTTTGGTTTCTGAAGTTGATTTATCAGGAAATATTTCTTACGTAAATGATAATTATATCGATGTTTCTCAATATAGAAAAGATGAGTTAATAGGGAAAAATCAAAATATTGTAAGACATGAAGATACTTCAAGAGACACATTTACTAATTTATGGAATACTGTACTAAATGGTGAAGTATTCTCCTCAGCTCTAAAAAACAAGAAAAAAGACGACACACCTTATTATGTTGATGGAGTATTTGCACCAGTATTAGATGCTGATGGGAAACCATTTAAATTTATTGGTGTCAGCTATGAAAACACTTCAGATATATTAGCTAAACAAGCTGCGGAGGGCATTATTAATGCAATAAATACAACCTATTCATACACAGAATTTGATCCTAATGGAATTATTTTATCAGCAAACGATAATTTTATTTCAACTATGGAATACTCTAAATTAGAAGTAATCGGAAAACATCATAAATTATTTGTTGATAAAATAACTTCAGAATCAGATAATTACACAAATTTTTGGAAAGATCTAAAAGGTGGCCATTCTAAAAATGATATATATAAAAGAATTACTAAATCAGGAAAAGTAAAATGGTTTGTTGAAACTTACTCGCCTGTAAAAGATGATCAAGATAGAATTGTAAAAATCGTATCAATTTCGTCAGATTTAACAGAGTCAACAGAAGCTTCCATAGATACACAAATAGCAGCTGATGAAGTTTCTAGAGTTTTAAAAGCATTATCAAAAGGTGACTTAACTCAAAAATACATGATTGAATCAAAAGGAAAACTTCAAATTATGGGAGCTTCTTTAAATAGAACAATCGACATTTTAAGTGATTTAATTGCTAAAGTGATTTCAAATTCTGATAAAATAGCATCAGCAAGTGTTGAAATGGCAACTTCTGCTCAAAATCTATCGGAAGGAGCAACAGATCAAGCAAGTTCAGTGGAAGAAATCTCCTCTTCAATGGAACAAATTACTGCCAATATTCAACAAAATACAAGTAATTCAAGATTAACTGAAAAAATTTCAACAAAAGCAGCAGTAGATATTTTAGAAAGTAAAGATTCAGTTTCTGAGACAGTAAACTCAATGAAAACAATTGCAACCAAAATTTCTATAATTGGGGAGATTTCAAGACAAACAAATCTTCTAGCTTTAAATGCAGCTGTTGAAGCAGCAAGAGCAGGTGAACACGGAAGAGGCTTCTCCATTGTTGCAGCAGAAGTAAGAAAACTTGCTGAAAGAAGTCAATTGGCAGCTACTGAAATAGATGAGGTATCTAATCGAAGTGTAGATATTGCTCAAAAATCAGGGATTTTACTGAATGAAGTGGTACCAAATATTCAAAAAACGTCTGATTTAGTTCAAGAAATTACGGCTTCAAGTATCGAACAAAGTTCTGGAGCTGATCAAATCAATAATACGATTCAAAATCTAAACAAAGTGGTGCAAGATAATGCTGCAACAGCTGAAGAAATGGCTGCTGGAGCAGATGAGCTAAGTGTTCAAGCTGAAGAACTACAAAAAGCAGTTTCATTTTTTAAAATAGATGGCGGTAAGTTATCGAAAATTGAAAAAAGTGGCTTAAAAAAAGATAGAAAAACATTGAGTAACAACAAAATATCAACTGTTTTTAATGAAAAACTAAAAACAATCAATATCAATTTAGATGATGAAAAAATAGATTCAAATGATTTTATAGAATTTTAATATTACTAAATACTTTCTACCGTTTAAAAAAAAAAATAATAAAAAAATAGAGTAGAAAACCATATATTCGCTTTGTTGATTTTTTATAAACTCCTATGAAAAAGTATTTATTTCCTATCTCATTTGGGTGGTAAAGATGAGATTGACGATAAATTTATAGGATTTTAAGGTTTACATATGAAATTGCTTATAAAAAAATTCGAAAATAAAGTAGAAATATGGCTGATAATCAAATAGCTCCTTTGAATGATGCGGATTTCACGAAATTGAGCAATTTTATTTACGTGAATTACGGGATTAAACTGCCTATTTCTAAAAAGATAATGTTGCAATCGCGGTTGGCTTC
>CAMCQL010000116.1 GCA_945877005.1 Chryseobacterium gleum | reverse complement strand
TTCATTCTTGACGAAGAAATTCCGAGTTGAATTAAATAATTCATTACTGCGTCTGCACGTTGCTGCGATAACAATTCATTTTTCTTTGCATCACCAACATTATCTGTATGACCTTGAATTACAATTTCCATTCCTTTATTCTCGAGTAAAAATTTTGAAAATTGGGTAATTATAAATTTAGACTTATCATTCAATTCGAATGAATTGGAGGCAAACAAAATATCATTTATCGTATAGGTCATCCCAACTTTAATCGGAGTAACGCTTAAATTAGTATTGCCAATAACTAATGAATTTAAAGGTTTTCCATCTATAAAATCATTCTCAATCTGTACTTCTTTCTCTTTTACTATTTGTGCATCAGAACTGCTCTCTTTCGGTTGTTCGACAGAAGATTTATGGGATTGAATTACTAAATCTTTATTGTGTTTCAAAGAATTAATTTCGTGTTCTTCTCGTTTCTTAAATGCATAAAGTGTGTCATTTCCTTTCACAAATTCTTTGACTTTTTGAACTTCTTCTTTTGTGATTAATTTTGAATCAAAGGAATGACCTTCTTTTTTAACAGTTACAACAATGTCTTGGGCTTCTTCCACTTTTACAATTGCTGCATATTTACCGTCGTGACCATTAATTTTAATTTTCTCTGTTTTTCCAGACGTACCATAGGCAACCTCAATCGTTGCATCACTCACTGGATTACCAAGATTATCCTTCAATTCGCCTTTTACTAACGCAACAGCATGTGGTCTTGCTTCACGGTATAAATCGAACGAAAAAATATCCCAATTTTCTCCCTGTTTCGAAGAATAGTAAGCAAGTTTCCCATCCGTTGAAACAAATAATCCAATTTCATCTTCTTTGGTATTAATGGGAAAACCTAAATTTTTTGGTTTCGACCATTTATCCCCTTCTTTTCTCGAATAAAAAATATCAGTTCCTCCCACTCCTTTTCGTGTGTCAGAACATGAAGAAACAAAATACAAAGTTTCAGAATCTTGATGCAAAAATGGACTTTTATCCTTACCTTCTGTATTTAATTCCACTATAGGGGTCGATGGTCCCCATTTTCCATCCCCATCTCTGTAAGAAACATATAAATCATTATCTTGAGTTTCTGCTCCATTTACTGCGTAAATTAACATATTTCCATCTGGCGACAACGTTGGTTGTGCTTCCCATCCATCATCAGAATTAATATTAGATCCTAAATTTTCAAGTGGTGTCCATTTAAAATCATTTCCTCCTTTTCCAGTTCGTTCAAATCGTGTAACATACAAGTCGCAATTTCTATATTTTTGTCCATGTGTAAATATGTCTTTACAAGCACATAATATCATTTCCTTATTATCTACAGACATTGCAGAAGATCCGTAACTATCAAAATAACCATCATTAAATGGTTTGTCAAATGCAATACCTGTATCAAACAATTCATTCACCGATGCTCTATGAGAAAAAGTATAATCTTCAACATATTTTTGAGCATTATTAGGAAGTGTTTTTAAATATTTACGCGTAAAAAACATCAACTCATTATCAGGTGAAATCATTGGGAAATATTCATCAAAACTAGAACTGACGTTTTGAACAACTTTTGGATTAAATGGTACAGGATTATTAAATAACGCCGCTTCTTCCTCTAATTCAACTACGATATCATTCACATCTACAAGACGTTTGTCGTGATCTTTAGAATAACGCGCTACTTCTTTACTTTCAAAATTTTGAAATTCTTTAAAAAACTTCAATGATTCTATGTTTTTTTTCTGATAATAGTAGATAACACCAAGATAATACGAAAGATCGGCATGGTACTTATTGCAAATACGATAGCCTTTCAACAACATTTCTTCAGCTTTTACCAATGAACGATCAGCAGATTTTATTGCATTAGGTGTTCCTTTTTGATACATCAACATAGCATCATCGAAAGCATATGCTCCAAATGCCAAATAAGGACCTACAGTAGTTGGAGATTTTTCAATTGCCTCTAAGAATAACTGTACTTTTTCAGAAGCTACAGGAATTTCATTTGCTTTATTGATTATTTTTTGAATTTTCTTTTCTGGTAAAGCACATGCTTTAATCGAATCTTCTTGACTGTTACAAACAAAAACAAGCGTAAAAGCAAAGAAAAGCGTAAAAAATCGTATCATACTCAAAATATTGAAAAGTAAAGTAGCTCTAATTCAATCAGATTAATCCAAAATAAATTAACGCTAAATTTTAAAAAATATTATTCAACGTTGACCGCATCTTCTACTTTTTCTTTCAACAATGCAAGCTTTAGAACTTCCTTCATAGAAGAAACATAATGAAAAGTAACACCTTCCAAATAGGAAGGCTTAATTTCCTCAATATCTTTTCGGTTTTTTTCACATAAAATAATGTCTTTTATACTTGCTCTTTTTGCTGCTAATACTTTTTCTTTTATACCTCCAACAGGCAAAACCTCGCCACGAAGTGTAATTTCACCAGTCATTGCTAATTGTCGTTTCACTTTTCGTTGTGTAAACAATGATGCTAAGGAAGTCAACATTGTAATTCCAGCACTAGGTCCATCTTTGGGTGTTGCACCTTCAGGAACGTGAATATGAACGTTATATTTATCAAAAACTTCCTGCTCTAAATTCAACAAATTACTATGAGATTTTAAATATTCAAGTGCTATAATTGCAGACTCTTTCATTACTTCTCCTAAATTCCCAGTCAGAGTTAATTTTCCTTTTCCTTTGGTAATCGAAGACTCTATAAATAACACATCTCCCCCAACACTCGTCCACGCCAGCCCTGTTACAACTCCTGCAACATCATTGTTGATTGACTTTGTTCGAGACCTACCAACACCTAAAATTGTGGACATATCCTCTTCAGTTATCTTTACCGAAAATGGTTCTCCTACTGCAATTTGACGCGCTCTATTCCGAACCAATTTAGCAATCATTTTATCTAAACCTCTTACACCAGATTCATTCGTATATTCTTCAATTACCTTTTCAACCACTTTTTTATCAATTGAAAATTGTTTTTTCAAAATACCGTGAGCTTCTAATTGCTTTGGAATCAAATGATTTTTAGCGATTTCAATTTTTTCTTCAACAGTATATCCGTTGACCTCAATGATTTCCATACGATCTCTCAAAGGACCTTGAATTTCAGCAAGAGAATTTGCTGTCGCAATAAACATAACTTTCGACAAGTCGTATTCTGTTTCGACGTAATTATCGTAAAACTCTTTATTCTGTTCTGGATCCATTACTTCTAATAAAGCAGATGAAGGGTCTCCATGATTACTTCTTCCTAATTTGTCGATTTCATCCAATACAAAAACTGGATTTGATGTTTGTGATTTCTTTAAATTTTGAATCACTCTTCCTGGCATTGCCCCAATATAGGTTTTGCGATGTCCTCTAATTTCTGATTCATCGTGCACTCCTCCTAATGACATTCTAACATACTTTCTACCTAAAGAATCTGCAATCGATTTTCCTAAAGAAGTTTTTCCTACTCCTGGAGGACCATAAAAACATAAAATTGGAGATTTCATATCACCTTTCAATTTTAAGACAGCTAAATATTCTAAAATTCTGCGTTTTACATCTTCCAAACCAAAATGATCGCGATTTAGAATTTTTTCAGCATGTTTTAAATCCATTTTATCCTCCGTGTATTCACCCCAAGGTAAATCTAACATCAAATCCAAATAATTAAGCTGAACAGAATATTCAGCACCTTGTGGATTCATACGTTGGAGTTTATTCAACTCTTTATAAAATAATTTTTCAACTTTTTCATCCCACTTTTTAAATGTGGCACGTAGTTGCAATTCTTCTAATTCCTGATCTTGAGGATTATCGCCTAATTCGTCTTGAATTGTTCGAATTTGCTGATTTAAAAAATATTCTCTTTGTTGTTGATCTAAATCCTTTCTAACTTTTGACTGAATTTCATTTCTGATTTTTAAAATTTCAGTTTCCATAGATAGATGTTCCAATACCAAATAGGAACGCTTCTTCATATCCAACTCTTCTAATAAACTTTGTTTTTTCTCAACATCTGCATTCATATTAGAACAAATAAAATTCACTAAAAAAGTAGAACTTTCAATATTCCCTATTGCAAAAGAAGCTTCAGAGGGGATGTTGGGACTTTGTTTAATTATCTCTAGCGCATTTTCTTTGATACTAGCAAACACGGCTTCCATTTCTGGAGTATCTTTTTTATACTTTTTTTCTGATAACAATTTGATAGAAGCCTTGAAATAAGGCTCTGTTTGGAGTTCATTGACAATCTTAAATCTTCGCTTACCTTGAATAATTACTGTTGTACTACCGTCTGGCATTTTTAACATGCGAATAATTTGAGCAACTGTCCCTACAGAATGTAAGTCCCCCATTTCAGGACTTTCATCGTCCTGATTCCGTTGTGAAACAACACCAATAATTTTATCTCCTTTATTCGAATCCTGAATTAATTTAATAGATTTATCTCTACCAACTGTTATAGGTATAACAACACCTGGAAACAATACATTGTTACGTAAGGGTAAAATCGGGAGTTCTGATGGAAATTCTTGTTTATTCATTGAATCCTCTTCTTCCTGTGTAATTAATGGTATAAATTCTGCTTCATTTTCCATATTATTAGACAGTTCTAAAAGTGTTAAATCAATATTGTTATTTATCATGGTATTTTGTCATTTTGTCATTTAAAAACTCTCAATAGATAGTTTGAAAAGAAAATTATTTTTTTTGATTGAGCTAAACTATTCTTCAACTTATATGCCAATCGACATCTTGTCACAAAAAAAACTGCGAAAACAAAGATCTAAATAAGCTTTTCAAATGAAAAAACATACAGAATCTAGTTTTCACTCAGACTCACTATTAAGTTCTAAACATAACAGTATCTAAAAAAAAATCGGTCAATGCACTGCAAAGACCGATTTTTAAAAATCATTGAATTAAATGATTGCGTCTAATTTTGATGCTAATTGAGCTTTAGGCACTGCACCAACTGATTTATCCACAACTTCACCCCCTTTAATGAATAAAATTGTAGGAATATTTCTTACACCAAACTGAGCAGATACACTTGGATTTTGATCTACGTTTACCTTTCCAATAACTGCTTTACCCTCATATTCAGCATATAACTCTTCTACAACTGGACCAATCATCCTACAAGGACCACACCATTCAGCCCAAAAGTCAACCAATACAGGTTTATCTGATTTTAATACTAATTCTTCAAAATTTGCATCTGTAATTTCTATTGCCATTTTTAGTTGTATTTTAAACTCTTTTAGAGTTGGGTTAATATGTTAAGTAATTTAACAAAATGTTTGCCATAATGTTTCGAGTGACAATTTGTCAATTGTTTGAAATTATCATTCGTTTTTTTGTTTCTTGGTTTTCTGTTTTTAACTGGTAAAAATAGACTCCATTCTGTAATAATTTTGAATCAAATCTTAATATATGCCCTCCTGGGTTGTATTCTTTTTCAGACAATGTGTGTAAGACTTCATGAGTCTCAGATAAAATTTGAAATAAAACTGTTTTTTTCTTGTCATTAGTAAAATAAAAATCCAAATCTCCTGTTTGTATGTCTTTTTCAAAGGAATACAAAACACAATAATCAACGAGATTTACACCTTCTTTTTTGATTTTCCGGATTAAATTTCTATAGACTAACAATCCGATTATCAAAACGATGGAAACAAACATGTAAATAACTACTGTTTGAAGGGTAATAAATAACATCATAACGAAATAATTCCTTTAATTGTAGCTGCTTGTCTGTATTTTTCAATAATTGAATCTACAGTAATTGCAACCTCTTTAATACTAACGCTCATAAACTTACCATTTTTAGAAGGATTTAAAGTTATTTCTGCTGTATCATCAAAAAGCGATTTAACAGAATCAACCAATTGATTTTCATTTAGAACAATAAATTTGTAAAAATACACATTGGGCCAATCCATTAATTCTAACTGAATCCGAAGTCTACTTAACGTTTCTTCCATTATTACAAATACTTTAGACGAATCAAATTTAACCTTTTCATTTCCTTTAACAAGAGTTCTGGTGGATTGTTTCTGTTTTTTTTTAGATCTTCGAAAATACACCCACCCTTTTGTTTGTAATCACGAATCGATTTCAGAACTAACATTTCATCATTTTCTTTCATAGAAAACTCATTATTTTCTTCAAATTCACAACTCCAATAATCAGAATATAGGATTTCTAACTCTAACATTTTTGTGGCACAATAAAGAATGTTTTCATGATTATTACTCGAACACAATCGTAATTTCAAATCGTTTTT
>CAMCQL010000115.1 GCA_945877005.1 Chryseobacterium gleum | reverse complement strand
TCACTTATTATGAGAACTTTTAACAACGAAAAACCTGCTAAAATTTTTCAAACGGAGCTCCTAGAAACGATTCGACAAGAGTACGAGCACAATGTTGCACAGCAACTTTTTATTTCCCCAAAAAGCTGGAAGTTAATTCGTGAGTCCAAGGAAGAAATTGTAAAAATCATCAACTTAGCTGCTAGTCAAGTAGATGAAAATGCAACTTCATTGGATTTATCTTCAAAAATATTTGAAATTACTTCACAATTGAAAAACATTCCAACTGAGATTACGAACGAAATCCTTATCAACGAACTTCAAAGTTTATTCTAAATTTATTTCAAGAAATTTTCTATAACCCCCTCAAAATAACAAGAAAAAACTCTAATAAGGGACATAATTTTCAATATCCTGCTTTGTGTTTTGGAAAAGCATTAAAAGTTCCTGTAGCGATTGCAATAAGTTCATCGTTTTGATTTCTAACATTCGTTGATGCAACTAAAATACGTTTCCCTTGAGATATTACTTGAGCATGTGCGGTAATGATATCACCTAATTTAACTGGCTTTAAGTATTTTATCGACAATTCTATGGTGGATACTACTTTGTCCTCCAGAGCAACTAATGTTAAACAAGCAACACCCAAAGAAGCATCGATCAAAGAAGCGATTAATCCACCATGGGCTGCAATTGGCGTTGCTAGATGCTTCTCTTTTACCTCAACTCTATAGTTAAGTTCGCCTGGTTTAATAATTTCATCGTGCATTTCGAGCAATACTCCATAATGATTACTCGCTGCATAATTCTCTAAGATTGGATGGAGCATATTTTAACTGTTTACGGATGATGCAGATGAATTCAGCGTGTTTATTCCCTTGGTTAAAAACTGTTTATATACATATTCATTCATAGCATAAACAACGGAATTGTAAGACTCTGTGTGTGCCCAAGCCCTAACATGTATTTCTATTGATGAAAGTAAAACTGCTCCTACCCCTACAAATGGTTGTGGATCTTTTAATAATTGTTCATCACTATCAAAGTAAGAATGCATCAATAACTTTACTTCTTCAATATCATCCCCAAATGGTATAGTAAACACCAAATCAATTCTACGATTTTCAGCACGTGTAAAATTAGTAATGTTTCCATTCGCCAAAGGACCATTTGGAAGTATTACAACCTTATTATCTGGGGTATATAAATGAGTGTTAAAAATCTGTATTTCTTTCACGGTTCCTTGTGCACCTTGACACAAAATTGTATCGCCAACTTTGAACGGTTTAAAAAACAATATCATTACCCCACCAGCAAAATTTGACAATGTTCCTGAAAATGCCATACCGACAGCTAAACCAGCAGCTCCAAGTAACGCTACAAACGAAGTCATTTCGATACCTAATTGGGTGACGCCAGTGACAAACACCAGAATTTTAAAGGCAATCGTTGTTAAACTCGTTAAAAAAGTAACCAGCCCTTCATCAATATGACTCCTTTGAAGAACTTTTCGAACGGTTCTAGAAAGGAAATTAGCCAACCAAAAACCAACAACAAAAATAAGAACAGCAATGATTAGATTTGTTCCAAATTTCACTGCCCATTTGTTCAACTCATTGTAATTTAAACTAAATAGCTCTTCATTAATTTTCATTCTTTCTAAGATTAAGCAATAACAATTTCAATAAAAATTAGTGTCTTCATTTACATTCAATTAAATTTACACTAAAATTTCAGGATGAAGCGACTTGTTTTCCACAAACTTAAAAAAAAAACATCATTAATCCTCTTACTGATTGTAATCTCTATTGTCTGTGTTGGTTTCACCAAATTATTCAGATTTAATCCAAAAAATAACAGTAGCCATTTTGAAGACAATTCAGAAAAAAATAAAAATCTAAACCTTTTTTTCAATCAAATTGACAGCATTCAAACGAATAAAACGAATGTACGGATCGCTTTCTTTGGAGACTCATTTGTTGAGGGTGATATCCTTACAGGTGAACTAAGAAAACTGTTACAAGGGAAATTTGGTGGAAACGGCGTTGGATTTGTACCATTAGCTTCTCAAACTTCGGGTTTTAGATCAACACTAAAACATACCCATAAAAACATATTGGCCTACAATGTTGTCTTCAATCATCAACTTAATTTACCTTTTGCGGCTGGAGGCTATTATTTTATACCCAAAATCAACAATGCCATTCACTATAACCTTCATAAACCAGTCAATAAAATAAGACTCTTTTATCAATCAGCAACTGCTTCAAGTATCTCTTATTCAACAACCCCTATCAAAGACAAAAAAATTGTATTACCTCCAACAAATTCATTGTCAAATTTCGTTTTTAGTGAAAAAAACATAAAATCGTTACAATTAAAACTTTCATGCTCAAATTCAACTTCAATCTATGGACTTAGCTTTGAAGACACGGTTGGCATTACACTCGACAATTTTGGACTTAGAAGCAATTCAGGTGTAGGAATAGGTAAAATATCGGATAAAAAACACCGCGAATTCGATTCATTGCAAAACTATAAATTAATCGTATTGCAATATGGTCTCAATGCTACATCAAAAAATCAGAAAAACTTTACTGCGTACCATCAAAAAATGAAAACATTAATTGAACGAATCAAAAAAAATTATCCAAACGCAACTATCATTCTATACAGTGTTTCAGATCGATGTATATTACAAAACGGGAAATTATGCACTATGAATTCAATCCCTTTAATGGTTGACACTCAAAGAAAAATTGCACAACAAACAGGTATTGTATTTTGGAATTTATTCCAAGCAATGGGGGGAACTAATTCCATTGTAAAATTTGCAAAATCTAAACCTTCATTAGCAGCTGGAGACTATACGCACCTGACTCACAAGGGTGGGGAATACATTGCACGTCTATTCTACAATGAACTTATACTAGAATACGAACGCTATAAATCAATAAAGGAAAACAAAAATTAATTTTTTTTCATTCAAATTTAACTTTTATTATATTTATTGTTATCTTCGATTCTGATAATTAATTAACAACCGAATTAAAGAGCCGTTAAATCTCTTATTTTTTAAATGTATGACGAATATTTTTGTAGCGAAATTAGATTACAGCGTTACACAAGATGAATTGAAAAACGCATTTGGACAATATGGTACTGTCGTTAAAGTTTCAATTGCCATAGACAAAGAAACTAGCAAATCAAAAGGATTCGCTTTTATTGAAATGTCAAATGGTGACGATGCTAGCGCAGCCATAAAAGGACTCGACGGTTCTACATTAAAGGGACGTCAAATCTCTGTAAAAGAAGCTGAAAACAGACCTAAAAGAGAATTTAAACCAAACGACCGTCAACAATCGAGTCATAATGTAGATGCGAGAAAACCAGCTCCAGAATTCCCAAAAAAGGAATCTATTAAAGAAGGGGATGATTTTGAGCCTACCCTACCGATTATTGAAAAACCGAAAAAGGAAATCAAACCTAAAGAATTTAACACAAAAAAAGTAGAAGATCGTCCAAAATCGTTTAAAATGCCTGCTTATAAAAAAAGTGGAAAACAAAAAAACAATTTTTATCTCGACGATGAAGATGATGACTTATATTAATACCATTCAAATTTTAAAGCCTTCGGGCTTTTTTTTATATCCATAAACGCATGTTAGAACTAGCACTTGGTGTCGATATCGGAGGTACAAACATTGAATTTGGTTTAGTTGATCGAAAAGGAAACTTATTGTACAACACCAGTAAACCCACCAACTCATTTCCATCTGCAGAAGATTTCATTCAATTTATAAAAGAAGACCACACAATTGAATATCATTATAAATCCATTCAAGGTATTGGAATTGGAGCGCCAAATGGAAATTATTATTCAGGAACAATTGATTTCGCTCCCAACTTACATTGGGAAGGAATTATCCCTCTTCGCCAAATATCACAATCAATTCTTCAATTACCTACTATTTTAACGAATGATGCCAATGCAGCAGCAGTTGGGGAGAAAATTTTCGGAGTAGCAAAAGACCTTTCTGATTTCGTTACAATTACACTTGGAACTGGCTTGGGAAGTGGTGTGTTTTGCAATAATCAAATCGTTTACGGAGCACATGGTATTGCTGGTGAATATGGCCATGTTCGAGTTGTGCCAAATGGAAGAGGATGCAAATGTGGTAGATTTGGTTGTTTAGAAACCTATGTATCCTCTACCGGAATTGTTCGAAGTTACCATGAACTTGAATCATCATACAAAAATTCATCATTATTAAATAAACTTCCTTCAATTACTGCAAAGGATATATTTGGTTATGCTGAAGAAAATGATGCATTTGCTCTTGAATTGGTAAATTATACAGCTGAAATACTAGGAAGTGCTCTTGCAGATTTTGCTTGTTTTTCAGACCCAAAAGCATATGTTTTATTTGGTGGACTCGCTCAAAGCGGAGAGTTTTTCAGAGAAAAAGTAGCTACCACAATGAATGATCAACTCATCCTACCGCTAAAAAACAAAATAGAAGTTCGTGTCTCTGCTCTACATAAAACAAATGCAGCGATTTTAGGAAATGCAGCAATGGTATTTCACGAATTTAAATAACTCACTACGAATTTTCATTAAAATTGTTTCAAAAAAGAATATTTAATTAACTTTATCGCTCAAAAATATTTTTTAAAATTATTAACGTTAACCTGTAAATTAAAAGTAGTTGATTATGAGAAAACTAAAACTTTTCGTTCTTTTAACAGTACTTGCTTCAAGTATGTTTTCAAGAGCAGATGAAGGGATGTGGCTTCCATTTATGTTAGGAAGAAAGTACGAAGACATGAAAAAACATGGACTTAAACTCACTCCAGAGCAAATTTATTCAATTAACCATTCTTCTTTAAAAGATGCTGTTATTTCTTTTGGAGGATTTTGTACAGGAGAAGTTATTTCTAAAAAAGGTCTTGTTTTAACCAACCACCACTGCGGATACGATGCTATAGCAGATGCTTCAACTCCTGAAAAAAATTACCTTGACAAAGGATTTTGGGCAAAAAGTACTGCAGAAGAAATTCCAGTACCCGGTTTGACAGCGACTTTCATTATTCGTGTTGAAGATATTACATCAACAATTCAAAAAGAATTAAACGAAACAATGACTGCTGAGCAGAGAGCTGCTAAAATCACTGAAATTGCTAAAATATTAGAAAAAGAAGCAACAGAAGGAACTCACTACGAAGCATTTGTTAGAGACTTCTTTGAAGGAAATGAATTTTATTTATTTGTGAAAGAAACTTTTTCTGACGTTCGATTAGTTGGAACTCCTCCACAATCTTCAGGTAAATTTGGTGGTGACACTGACAATTGGATGTGGCCACGTCATACTGCAGATTTCTCAATGTTTAGAATTTACGCTGGAACTGACAATAAACCCGCAGCTTTCAATGCTCAAAATCAACCGTTCGCACCAAGACATAGCTTACCAATTTCCTTAGATGGAGTTCGTAAAGATGATTACGCAATGGTATTAGGTTTTCCAGGCCGTACAAATCGTTTTTTAACATCTTATGGTGTTGAACAAGCGATTAAATTAGAACAACCAAAGATTGTAAGTATTCGTGAGAAAAAACTTCAAATCATGAAGAAATACATGGATCAAAATACAGCTATTCGTTTGAAATATTCATCAAAATATGCTCAGGTTGCAAACTATTGGAAGTACTTTATTGGTCAAACGGAACAATTAAAAAACAATAAAGTAGCTGATAAGAAACGTGAAATTGAGGCTAACTACAATGCATTTACAAAAGGTGAGGCAGAATACAACAATGTATTAGCGGATATCGAAGATGCATACAGAGCTACAAATTCTGTAATTTACTCTAAAGTTTATTACAGCGAGTTTTTGAAACAAGTAGATCTTAATTCGCATGTTTTAATCTACAAAAACATTGCAGAACTTGAGCAAGCTGGAAAAACACAACAAGCTGATCAATTAAAGAAAATTGCTGTTGCAAAATGGAAAGAGTTTTTTGCTAATAACAATTTAGACATTGAATTTGAAACACTTTCTGAAGTATACAAAATGTACTTGAAAGATATTCCTAAAGCTCAAAAAGGTGAATTCTCTAAAATCATCGCAGAAAAAGGAAACGAAAAAGTTGATAAACTGATTGCGAAAATTAGAAAAAAATCAATTTTTGCTTCTAAAGAAAAATACAACGAGTTTGCAGCTGATTTCAACCTTAAGAAATTAATGAAAGATCCATTGTTCATTTTATTGATGGACATCGACAATGCATTCATGACGGCTATGAATAAAAAAGCAATCAAAGAATCATACTTGAAATTACAACGTGCAAACAGATTATTTGT
>CAMCQL010000114.1 GCA_945877005.1 Chryseobacterium gleum | reverse complement strand
GTAATTATATCATCTCCTGTATGTTCACTATACCTTATTATGACATAACCTTCTCTATTCAAGTCAATTTCAATTGGTTTTACACCTTCTTCCCATTGGTTACAATGTGTTGAAAATGGTTCTACTGCATTAACCCATTTGCCATTTATAAGTGTCCATACGTGATAACCTCGCCAACAACTTGTAAACCATCCAGGCAATAACCCAATTTCATCCCCTCCGTTTTTATTCAAGTCTCCCTCATTTGAGGGTGTTCCGCCAATACAATTCTCAACTTTTATGGAAGGTATATTGTGGTCGGAAAATTTAATATAACTAATGCAATCACCAATACAACTCATACCGTCATCATCAATTTTAGGTTTGACTAACCACATATATTCCAAAATACCATCACCATTAAAATCCCCTTTTATTGCATCATTTGGTATGTCTGTCTTTACTGATTTAGTTTTTGAAAGATTTTTATCGGTAACTAAATCACCTTCTGTTACTATTTTCCAGTTTTCATCAACTTTCCTAAATATTAAGTATGATGGATAATCAGTTGTCGCCTGTTTCACTGTTACTCGCTTAACGAAACTGCATTTAACTTCGGTATTGTTGATATTGTCTATTTGAATATCACCGTAAATTTGCTGATAGAAGTCTGGATTTTTCTTAAAAAGCGATAGTTTACTTTCAATACAAGAGTTTTTGTCCATTTGAGTTCCATAGAATAATACAGTATTGTTAAAAAGATTAGAAAATACACCAACATCTTTTGATGAGTGAGCTTTATTCCAATCTTGAACTAAAATATTGAAATCAGTTGCGTTATTCGTTTCTGTGTTTAAATTACTGTCATTACTTTTTGTATTGCCGTTACAACTTGAAAATATGTAGGAACATAGCATTAGTCCTACGAAACTTAAATGTTTATTTTTCATTTGCTATATGTGTTTTCTTTTTGAACTTTCATTAGTTAAGTGCTTGCTGCCAACGTTTTGGCGCTTGGCGCAGTGGCGATTTCGAAGCACTTCACTGTTAACCAAGCACAAACTTTGATTGAAGCACAAAGCCTAATTTAATCACTGAACCGCCACTTTTGGGTAGGTGCAGTCATAGCTGATTACTGTCTACGATAAAATTTACCACCAATAATTCGTAATCCTTCGTCTGTGACTTTAGCATTACCGATTAATTCATCATTACCAAAAGCGTCTTTGTGGTACAAGGATAAATTATCAGCTGTTCCGGTCCAATTGCCATAATCGGGTGTACCATCACCAACAGAGGCCTGTATAATAAGCATCCCTCCAATACGAAGAATAATTGTCGACTCCATGCCAACATTATCAGTACCCGAATATGTACCGGCAATTTGAGCTTCTATTTTAGTTTCATCTTGGTATGATGAACTCCCATCTGAACTTTCAGATTGAAAATTACTGTTACAGGCAACAAATCCAACACTAGCCATTGAGATTAAGGCTAAGGTAAAATGTTTTTTAATATTTTCCATATGGTTTCTACTTATGTTTTTTCAATTGAAAATTTAGGTTCATTTTTTTCAGCACAAACGCCGTTTCTATCAATTTCATTTATGGTTAACAAATAAATAGTATTTGAGCCTTTACAATCGCTCAAATTACATTCAATTTTGGTTGCAAAACGATCCTCTGAAATGATCTTATAAGTTCCGTCATCATACTCTGCTGTTATCTTCAAAATTAACTTGCTGTAAACTGACCACATTTTCTTCTTCTATAATAAACTTGAATTCAATCATGGGAACAGGAATTTTATTTCCATTAATCACAATCTCATCACCAAATTTATTTATTATAAAATAACTTGGCTTAATTCCGTGATAATTTCCTAAATATTTTGTTGATAATAGATCGTCTTTTTTTTCTATAGTTATAGGGTCAATTGTAATTGATTCCGCATGTTTATTTCTATTTCATGAAAATAAGATAATAGACACTAATAAAATAATTGAGTTATTTTTCATGGTCTTCTATTTTGAATGCGTTAAAAATGACGATAATGATGAGGGAGTATTATGTATTAATAAGCGTCAAACTGTCTATTGAATTGATCCTCATCTACTTCAATTTGCTGCTCGAATTGCTTCATGTCATTATCTATTTTATTTAAATCCTTACCAAGATCAAACAAAAGATAGGCATCAATAACACATAAAAATACTAGGCCCCAATTTTTCGCCCTAAAACAAAAGAAAGCCCCAATTAGACAGCCAATAACACCTATTATTATCATATTATGGTTGTCAACAGTTGTTGCAAAAACCCAAGAAACAATATTGAGACCGATGCCAATGGCGATGTTAGGATTAAGAGACTGTTTAGTCTCTAAAGGATTCTGATTCGATTGATTTTCCATTTTGTTTTTTATTAATTATTTGCATTTATGAATTATGTTTCCTGACTTTAGTATATCTGCTGACCAAATTTCTTTACTTTCACATTTCGGACAACAAAAATTTTCTTTGCCCGACTTGCCACAACCTTCACAGGTAGGTACCCACTCTATACTTTGTAAACCAAGCATAACTTTCCAATTAAAAGCTTGTTTAGCGCTTTGTTTAACAGATTGTTTTGTCATCGCGCCAAAACCTAATATCTGAGCACAGTTTGTGCATTTAATATTTACGTCCATATAATTATTCAAATATTTCGATTAAAGTGACTGGTCCTGTTTTAATCCGATTACCTTCTATTGAAAATTTCTGGGGAATAAAACCTTTCCCAACAAATTTTCCCATTCCCAAACTTTCAATATTAATAGTAGAATTTACTGTATTTATACCTAACCATCCCGCTTTCACATTGACTTTACTCCCATCTTCATTAAATATCCAGGTTGTTTTGCTACCGACAAAGTTTGAATGTTGGAATTTTCTGTTTGCTAATACTTTGAGATTGTAACTATCCATTTCTTGTATTTCAATTTCCTACTCGTATGGCTTTTCGGATTTTGCCCCGTTTATTAAAGTGGGTGCTGGACTCCACGCATAAGTATTTCTAGAGATAGCAGACAAGATTGTAAATGAATGTTATCTAGTTTCTAGCTATACTGGAGTTGCATTGTTTAGGTCATTTGTACCGGAGTCTTTAGTTTTCATTTCCGAAATTGCACGAGCCGCGCAGTAAGGAATTACCGTGAATGCAACTGCTATAGCTGCACCAGCAGCTTGTTGTGGAGCCGATGAAGCACCCATCAAAGTACCGATAAGAGTCAAACTGCCCAATCCTGAACCGATTAGTGTAATTATCCAAAATGTTCTTCCCATGTTTTTGTGTTTTAAATGGTGTATTCCTCCCAGTTGTAGTGACAAGTTAGGAATTTTATCAATTTTCAGCGACATTAAGTTTTATTACATCCCATAGTCGTATAAATGCTCCTTGAAAGCAATCCCAATTGGAACTGAACGTAATCAACTTCTTTAAGAGATGATATCACTTTACAATCGGGCCCGATTATCTTTATAATGCAATGTTCTGCCGCGGAATAAGTCTCATGACAAATTGTTATGTACTGATCCGCTAAAGTACTTGGAGAGCCCACTTTAAATAGAATTGTATCATTTGACACAAGGTCCATAAAAAAGAACACATTGTCAGGTGTTGAATGAACCAAGTAACGTTTGTTTACTGATACAGCAAACTCTAGAAATTCTCTAGTCCAATCAAATAGATCATACTCAATGGTTATCTCCAGACTATTTTTGATGTGATACAAAGTAATAACGGTTCAAAAAAATTGAATCTAAAAATACCAATAAACAGTAAATAAAATGCATGTACTAGTAAAAAGAACCATCGGCATCACCTTTTTCCTTACCACACTGATCGGCTCATTCCTCTGGGGAGTCTACTATGCTAGGAACACACCTTATGAAAAGATACTAACTCAGGATGAACGAGGCTACATTAGCCACAGCCTTGTTAAGGTAATGAACGGGCCCGATAGTTTACCTTATGCCATCTGGTATAAGGACTACCTGTATACTCCGGATACGGCGATGTATCAACTAATGATGTTTGGAAAACAACCCAATTTAAAAATGAGTAAAACACACAGCGCTTACATTCGGTTTAAATAATGCATGTTTCTGATTTCGAGTGTAAACGACCGAATTTCATTATGACAATCTATAATCAATTCTGCCAATAGCTAAGGATTTTTGAAACAAAATATCCCGGATCATATTTCACGCGCATGGTCTGTGTCTTTGGATTGTAAAAATCTATAAAGTTGTCCAAACAAAATAAGCTAAATACTCGTGAATCATTTATGGTGCCTGATTTGTTACTTTGAATTTTCCATTCGCCATTTACGTAATTGAAACAATCCCTCTGAGCGGTAAGCAAGTCACTGTTACTAGAAGATATTTCTATCTTGGACAACAATTTATCTCCCTTTAATTTAAAAAGTGTATAAACTAACTTTTCGTCCGTGGCAACAATTCTTAGATCATAACTGAATTTATTGCCAATAAGTTTCAAATTCATTTGAGCAACAAAGTCCAGTAATATTTTATCACCACCGCCTGAGTATTTTATTGAAGAAGGTTCAAATATTAATTGATATGCTTCCCCATCTATAATTCCGGATCTAATTTGATTATTTAATTTATCCGTTAAATTGGAAATTAACCCTTCTTTCTGATCCAATTCATCTATTTTAAATAGATCAAAATTCGCAATTGGGCACGAATATTTCTTGTTAATTGTAAAGTTGGTTCTTAACTCATTTAGACTTGTCTGATTTCTTCGAATCCTAATACTTAAATTATCCAGTTCAGTTTTGCCAAAATCTATTACCGCATGATTTTCAAATTTACCATTCTTCAAAGAGCCTTCTTTGCACGTAAAGTCAACAATATACTCATTCTGTGATATTAACTGATTGCGTGTCCTTGAGAATTGATCTTTATCGTCATTATAACTCGAGACAAGTTTATCCGTGCCATTCCATCCACAGATCGTCTGCTTTATCTCATCTAGATTGACCTTTGAAGATGAAAACTCAGGAACATATTCAAATAACTCTTGATAATCAAAAATTTCGCGCTTTCTTAGTTCATAATACTTTTTTACGTTTACATTGAAATTTGAAAACTCCATGTATAGATTAGATGGGGTGGAAAAGATGCGAATCGGAAGAATGTCATTGACTAAGCAAAATTGACGCAACTCTTCATTTCGTGTTAGAAACTCACGAACATCATCATTATTAGTAACACTAATCTTAAAATCATTTCCAAAATCCACTTCTACGCAGGAAAGTGGAATTTGTAGTTCTCCATTTAGTGTGAGTGGCTCCTTTAGTTGAAATTTTTGGAGTGAAACATTTGTGACAATTGAACCACGGTTGAGGTCAATTATGGAAAAATCGAATTTATTATCATCTAAATCGATTCTAGTGTGATCATTTGGACTTTCATAAACTAAAGATTTTAAGTGCCCTTCTTGAAGACTAATTGTGCCTAGGTTCTTTGATGTTTGGTCCCCATATTTGCCTACACTGACAATGGTGAAAATTCCGTTAAGCTTGTCTTGAAAGAGACCATCCAGAAGGACAATATTACTTGAAGATTCATGAATTTTTTGAAATGTAATTCCGTGTGGTTTTGATTCAATAAGTTTTGTATTATATACCCTTTTTGGTGTTTCGAGAATTTTAAAGTTTCCGCTTGTTAATTTATTTCTATTGAGGTCGAGAATCATGCCGTTATTAGATATTCGTGCAAGGTTTAATTGTTTGTCTCTATATTCTAATATTTCGTTTTTTTCGACTTCAAATAGTTGAGCCTGGGTAATTCTATTTTGTAAATCTTTTTCAAAAATATTACAGTTTTCAATGTTTGGAACGAAATCATAATATCTGATCCCGTCCCATCTATGCTTGGTGTAACATTCTTTATTTTTAAATGCCTTTTTTGTTTCGGCATCCATGAGCTTTATACTCTCTTGTACATCATTGGATGTTAATATCTTGTGTGATTGGATAACGATTGAACCGGTTTGCTCTTCAAGGGGGTAGCAATAATTATTGTGTTCCAGTAGGGTCTCGACTATGCCAATGATTCTCCCATCTTGATTAAAATAAAATTCCTTTAAATAGGCCCAATCTCCAGATTGAGAGAATGGTATTATTGAGATTTTTAAAATTCTATCGTTGTGTTTCCAGATATACACTTCCTCAATTATCTCCTGGTCAGTTCTTTCAACGGTATCGTAACTTGAAGAATAATTGTAGTAATTCTTAATCTTCACCTCATTTAACTCGTCAACAGATCTGGCATATTTTTCAAATCCTTCTTGATTTATAAACAATTTGGCGTGCTCAAATGTGTTCTGGGCAATAGCGGGAGCCAGAAGAATAAGTTGGGCAATAATTAAGAATTTTGTTTTTAAATTTCTTCTTTGACACATTATAATTTTATCTTTAAGGATGACGATGTAGTCGGCGCTTAAATGCCCACT
>CAMCQL010000113.1 GCA_945877005.1 Chryseobacterium gleum | reverse complement strand
GCTGTTTCCTTTTTTCCTAATAATGTCAAAGAACTTCTGTTGTCAAATAAACATGTCTCAATCTGTTTATCTCTTCTCCTTAATAAAACACTCGCTCGTGTTTCGGTGTGCAAAGGTATGAACTTATTTTACTTGTGCAAACTTTTGTTCAAAAAGTTTTAATCTTTTTTTTGTTAACCTCTCTTACCTTTCATTCATTCCCCGTTGGGAGCAGCAAAGATACACACTTATTCCTTTCTATCAAGCCTTTTTGAAAAATACTTAATGAAAAATAACGGAAAAATTAACAATCAATTAATAACAAGGTGATTAAAAATAAACATGCTCTTAAACTATTGGGCTTAATTTGATTTAAAAGAGATTAAACTATACTGCAAGTTAAACTTTAAGTTAAAATTGGTGGCCTTTATCTTTATTGATGTTATATTTTTCTAATAGCTCTAACAAAATATTTTGAGCTTTTTGAAAATACTCCTTGATTCCCGCCTATAAAACCTAAAGTATATGCATTTAATTTATCTTTTATTGAAGAGGACCAATAATAACCTGGAGAAAAGCGATCAAAATCTTTCACTTTAATATTATTATAAATCGTGTTTAGCTCATAATAAGATGGTAAATACCAATCATCAAACTTACCAACCTTGTAATCAACACATAATTTAGCAGCCGCTGCGGAAGGACAGCTATTTAATATATTTGCTGTATTTTTACTCCCATCAAATTCATTGATTGGATTATCAGAGAAAACAGAAACCCCATCACATCCCCAGACCTCGTATCCTAAATCATCTTCTGAAACAACCATCCCCCCCTTTTTATATTGATCTAAAAAGAATATAATACCTCCTTTATACCTCATACCAATTTGCAATTGCGATGGATAGGTTGTAAATTTCAACTCATTCCCGTAAAATACACCTTGTGAATTTGTAACATATGAACGGCAATAATATGTTGTTTTCTCTTTTAAATCTTTTAAGCTCGATGTGAAATCTCCTAACCCTTCTCCATTAATGGTTTTTCCTTCTTCCACTGTGGGATATGGTTGTGTACTCCAACATACACCTTTCGATAAAATTGCTGTTCCTCCAGATGAAAGTACTTTTACATCAGCAGCAGCAGACGTTGAATCGATATCATATACTTCTACTGTTTGAACTCGTGGTTTCGCTTTTTCAATCAAAACTTTAAACTCATCACTATAAGCAACCCCACTTTCATTGATTGCATATGCTCGAAAATAATAGCTTTGATCTGTTTGGTAATTAAACTCACTATTAAAAACTCCCATACCATTGCCACATGGGATTTTATCATTACTTATCGACGGACCCATCTTATAACCCCAGACAAAACCTCTTTCAGTAACAACACCTTTCCCATTCAATCCAACATGCATAACTTCAGCATTCAATTTTAATTTAAAATTATTTGAATCAATTACCATTGGATCATAATTATACACTATAGGGACAGTTGAAGAAGCTAGGGGTGTTGTTCTAAAACTGTACTGATTTCCATATTTTGTTCCATTTGAATTTGTCGCATAAGAACGAACATAATAAAGCGTGCTTGGACGAAGTTTTGTCAAATAACTGATGTAGCTCCCTGTTCCTGATCCGTCTAATGTAATAAAATCAGAAGTAGTTGGATTTTCATATGTTGCCCAGCAGATTCCCTTTTTAGTAACCGAGGATCCCCCTTCATTTAAAACTGTTCCTCCAGAAACTGCAGCAGTAGATGAGATATCAGAAACAGGAGTAGTATTAATGTCTATTTCTTCTTTTTTGCAAGAAAATACAATCAAAAAACTAAAAAAGAATAGGTATCTAAAAAATTTCAAAAAAATCGTTTTCATATGATCTAAATTAAACAAAGTATTGCAAAAAAACAAAACTATTTAACAGGTACTCTATCATGAAAATCTGAGGTCATCTCAATGTATTGCCGCGTATAAAACCCACTTAACGTTCGAATGCAAAAATCTTCTTCATTCCAATTAGTAATAGTACCAGTTCTACTATATACGCATACATTTCGAATTAGTTTCTCTGGTTTACCAAAAACTGATTTATTATGAATTAGTTTAAACCCGTAAATGTTAGCTGTACGATTCCAAAACTGAACTTGGTCGGAAGGTAAAATAACCCACAACTTCCCTTGATCAGTAATTATATTTGCGTTTTTTGAAAAAAAACAAGTTATAAATTCTTGATTTGAATTTCGGGCGATTTTCCTTAAATGATTAGGGCTAGGAAAAGAATCATTAAAAAAAGGGGGATTACTTATAATCAAATCAAATTTTTGGTGGAACTCATGCGCAAAAAAATCATTGTTAATTAAATGAAATGAATTAGTGAAATCAGCATTGTTAAAATTAAGAAGTGCATCTTCAAAGGCATTTCCATCAATTTCAATTGCGGTAATTTTTAATTGTTGATTTTTTTGAGCAAGCATCAAAGACAATACACCAGTTCCTGTACCTATATCTAAACAATGTTCATGGTTGTTAGCATCTATGAGCGCGCCAAAAACCATGGCATCAGTTCCCACTTTAAGTGCTGATCTTTCTTGATGTATAGAAAATTTTTTAAATTTAAAAGGTGGCATTAGCCAAGATAAATGGCAATCAAGCCTTCTGGTGCTTGAACTACAAGCTGTTTATTTTCACGATCTACCTGCTGAATCAAACCTTTAACAAAAGGGATTAGAACTTCTTTCCCGTTCGCATCTACTTGTATCAAGGGATTTACAGGCAAATCAATAATTTGCTCAATAACTCCCACCCTTCCGTATGTAACATCAATCAATTGAAAACCAACAACTTCATGATCGTAAAAAGTTTTACCTTCTAATTTAGGCAACTCACTTGCTGGTAAATATAAATTTTTACGAAGTAATACTTGAGCATCGGATTCAGAATTCATTCCTTCCAATTTAACCGACGCAAAACCTTTGGGTTTAATTTGAATAGATTGTATAAAAAAAGGAGTTAATACTCCATTTAATTCAACAAAGACAGATTTTAAATTAGAATACTCAAACGGATCTGTAACGTCTAAAAAAAACGAAACTTCACCTTTAAATCCGTGAAGTTTCGCTATATAACCTAATTGATAACAATCAATTTTATTCATTGAAAAAAAATTATTCTGCTGCTGATTCCTCAGAACTTTCATTTGAAGTTTCTTCAGAAACATTCACCTCTTCAGTTATTTCTTCAACTGGAGTGTTTTTTGCTTCGATAGCTTTTGCTTTTGCTTCCTTAGCAGCACTTTCTGCTTCAAAAGCTGCAGCTTTAGCTTGATCAGAAGAAGATTTTAATCCGTCTTTTTTAGAATTGATTTTAACTTCTTTTCCTGACAACCAAACAGCAAACTTAGTTTCAACATCTGCTTCAGTTAAAGCACCTTTTGTTACACCATTTAATAAATGGTTTTTATAAAGCACACCTTTGTAAGATAAAATCGCGCGAGCAGTATCTGACATTTCAGCACCTGTTCTTAACCATGTTAAAGTACTATCAAAGTCGATCTCGATTGTCGCTGGGTTCGTGTTAGGATTATAAATACCTAATTTCTCAATGAATTTACCATCTCTTTTAGCTCTTGAATCAGCTACTACTAAATGAAAAAAAGCTTTCGATTTTTTTCCGTGTCTTTGCAATCTAATACGTGTTGCCATTTTTTTTGTTTATAAGTTGAGGTACGAAACCTCTGTTAATAATTAATAATTGAGTGCAAATTTAGCTAAAAAAAACATACTATATTAATTTCTTTTAGTTTAGTGCAGAATATTTTTGAATTTTATAAAAACTGTGCTGTTATTGATGAATTTTTACACACATTTTTACAGCATTGTTCAAATCAATCATTCCAGCAGTCATGCACATTTCACTGAAATTAGCGGTGTATGTTTTCCCTGGAACTTCCTGAATACTAGAATCATACTTTCGAACAGATTGTATAATAACATATTTTATTTGTTTCATTGAAAGTTCTGGAAAATAAGATTTCAAAAAAGCTGCTGCACCTGCTACCATTGGAGCTGCCATTGACGTACCATCCAATTTTTTATATTTATTATTAGGAACTGTACTGTATATATCTTTCCCAGGCGCAAAAAGATCTACTTGTTTTCCATAGTTTGAAAAGTCAGCAACCAATTTTTTTGAATTATTCGTAGCTGCCCCAATTGTCAGATACAAACTTACCGAATCTTCTAATGTTAACTGAGGCATTGGGAAATTTGGATGTACATCTATATTTGAAGCATCGTTACCAGCCGCATGAATGATAAGAACATCTTTACTTTCTGCATATTTTAAAGCATTGAAAACTTCTTTTCGATTTATAGAATATGATTTTCCAAAAGACATGTTAATTATATGCGCTCCATTGTCTACCGCATATCTAATCGCTAATGCAATGTCTTTATCGTACTCATCGCCGTTTGGGACCGCTCGAAGTGACATTACCTGAACATTGGTCGCTATACCATCTATCCCTAACTGATTCCCTCTTACTGCAGCAATTATTCCAGCAACATGTGTACCATGAAGCGCTTCGGGACCTTCAACATTATTGTTCCCATAATTAATTTGCTTAAAATCGAATGGATTATCTCCAACGTATTGACGGTCATTGTAGGTTAAATTTAAATTGTAAGCCAACATGTCATCAACCTGTTTGGACTGCTCATTCACATCTTCTTCTGTTAATTTCTCATTAAAAATAGCAAGTGCTAATTCTTTTAGTTGAATATGATTTACATCTGTAGGTTGCCAATTTTCTATGTCCTTCTTAGTATAATCTGTTTTATTTAACACTTCAGAAAGTAAATTCGGAAGGTATTTAAACACCTCTTTTAATTGATCGTATTGAGTTTTGTATTGCGTATAATTTTCAATCTCTTCTTTCAATTCTTTTTTAGCCTTCAAATAAGTTTGGAATTCGTTCCAATCCTCTTTAGCTACTTGTTTCGGTTCTAATCGTTCGTACTTATCTCTTAATTCTTTTACAACTCTTGTTTTTTCCAAACAAGCCATTTCTTGATTTTGACCATTTGAATTCCCTAAAAAATTCCAACCATAAACATCATCTATGTATCCATTTTTATCATCATCAATGTTGTTATTGGGAATTTCTTTCAAATTTATCCAAATTTTACCTTTTAAATCTTCATGTTCAATATCAATACCGGAATCAATTACTGCAACTATGACAGATGATGACTTCTTGTTTTTAACAGCTTTATAGGCTTTATCAGTCCGCAACCCCTTTGATGAATGAAACCAGTTCTTACTCTCAATAGATTGAGAATGAATACAAAAAACGAGAAAAATATAACTAAAAAGAAGAACTATTTTCATAATTAATTTCGAATTAAAGTGACATGACCAACAAATTTATCTTTTTCATTTAAGATAGAAGTGGTTTCAATAACATAAATATAAACATCTTCAGACACATTTTCACCTCTATAAGTGCCGTCCCAAGATGAATAAATATCATTTGTATAAAAAATTAATTCGCCCCATCGATTAAACACCTTAAAATCAACAGCAAGAACACTTTCCATTACAGGAAAAAAAGTATTGTTGAATGAACCTCTATTAGGAGTAAAAGCATTTGGAACATACACAGATACTGGATTAAATATTTTAAGGTAGATTATTGTGTCATTTTTACAACCAAAACTATCCCAACCCGTTAATTTTATTTCATAAACACCTTTTTTCTCAAAGACAAAAGACTCATTAAGATTTGATGAAATTTTTAATTTATCTATTTGCCATTTATTACTTTCTAAATCTTTAGAGGTATTGATGAAATTCACTTGTTCAAAAGTAATCGGTTTTCCTTCTATTTTAAATTGAACTTTAGTTCGAACTACCGAAACATATAAAGAATCTTTTTTCACAAACGTTTTACATTCGTCTGACACCTCTAAATAATAATAACGAGAAGTTTTAGGTTTAATTAACATTGTGTCTACCAAACTCTGAGAATTTACCCACTTAAAATTATATTTCCCTAAACCTCCCTCAACCTTCACTTTTAATTCTGCATACTCTCCATAACAGACATACGAAGGTCCTAAAATCTGTGTAGTCAATGGCGGGCTAGTCACAATATAATTAATTAATTTAGAAATCTTTACGCCACATCGATCAATTACAGATATCGTGTATACTGTAGATTTAGATGGCACTAAATAATCTGAAAACTTTGATGAGAACAATTTACCTTGATCCAACCATTCATACGTATATTCTCCACCTCCATTAGTAGCTTTAATATTCAATTGCTTGGGTACATAAGGACATTCATCTTGAAAACTATTCACCTCATTTGCAACTACATCAAGCAATTGAAATTCAAGCGGCTTATACAAAGGAACAACAACTTCCACTTGTTTTTCAACAATTTCATTATAACAGACATCTTTGACCTGCAATTTGAAATTTGATGTCGCACTAGGTAATACAATTATACTAGATGAAGT
>CAMCQL010000112.1 GCA_945877005.1 Chryseobacterium gleum | reverse complement strand
AACAAAGAGGAAAAATCATTTTTCAACTTAAATATTACACCGTCTTGCTCTCCAATTAAAGATGAATTAACACCATTAATGATTGGGAAATCAGAGGATCTTGTTGATGTTGCAACGATTACGTTATTTAGGGAATCAATCATTATTTCCCCTCTAAATTGGTCTCCATAATTTGATGTCAATGAATCATATGCCGCTACAGACCCATAAGAACCAGAACTTATATTGTAATTAACACCGTCATTTTGTTTACCACCAACATACGTAGATCCCAATAATTGATGGCCATTAGCACTCAATTTAGAAACAAACACATCCGTTCCTCTAGAACCAAACAAAGCTCCGTTAAAAACTACATTAAAATCAGAACCTCCATTATGTTGTTGTTGAAATGCATTCGAAGTAACAGGAAAGTCAGGACTAGATGTGACTCCAAAAGCATAAATATTATTCAGTGAATCACAAATTAATGAGTGAATGGTTTCAGCTCCAGCGCTTGGATTCCCACCTCCTAAAAAAGAAGTCCAGAGCATTTTTTTTCCATCCTTTGAATATTTAGAAATAAAAACATCACTGGCAGTATTAATATTTTCAATTGTAGTAAAATTAGTCGTAATATCGAACGCACTCGAATCGGGGATTGGATAACCAATTCCAAAAACAGTACCACCTGTATAAGCCGAACCATCGTGACCATAAGTAGCAGTCATTCCAAAATTATCTGCTTTCGAACCGTTGTAGGTTGCAAATATTAAAACAGGATCGATGATTAATTCCTTAGATTTATCATAATTTCCTAACTGAAAAGAGACCTTCTCATTTTGCACTAAAAAATCAGACTTAACTTCTTTTTTTACACCATTATTTAATTGATAAACATAAGGTTTTTCTTCGATGATGGTTCCTAATGGGGTACTTATGTTTAGACGTTTTAATTCATCTAATTCGATTTTTTTTGCACCAGCGATAGACAATTGAACCACAGAAGGGTCTGTTCCTGGAGAAATACGGTATTCATATTTGAGTTGTTCATCTTCTTGAACTAATCTTAAATCAACACCTTTGTAAATACCATGAATTGTAATGTCTGAGAAAGATTGAACACCAGCTACCCATTTACTCGTATCATTTCCAATAAAATAATTTTGATAATCTTCATAAGGCGTACCTTTTGAAATATGCGAATAAGAAATAGCGTGATCAAAATTTATATGGACAACATGATTTTTAGTAATTATCTGATCTTTAGAATCTTTAAAATTCATGTGTGAAGCATGCAATTCAGAAAAATCTTGCAGATGAAAAACTAATTTCTTTTTTTGCACCCATAAATTTCCGCCTCGAAAAGATGCACGAAACAAAACATCACTCGGCCACTGGCCTTTATTTTCAACAAAAGAACTTTTAACACTTGGACCTTGGTATCTTAATTTACGAAGAAATTCTGAAGAAGTAGCTCCCTCGTTTGAATGCAAATGTCCGTCATGATCTTGACCGAAGAACAAGCAAAAATTGAGTAAGAAACAAACTACTAAATAAATTCGCATTTCAGAACCAACTATTTATAAATTGCTATATAATAATCACTTGTTGAAGATTTTGAAGCTCGGTACATACCATCTGTATTAAAGACCATTTGAATATTACCTAAAGAATCAACAGCAACTAAGCCACCTTCACCACCAAATTTAACAAGTTTATCGTTCACAACATAATTTGTTGCTTCCTCCAAACTTAACCCTTTGTAAGCCATTAAACAAGAAACATCATGTGCAACGACAGCCCTCAAGAAAAATTCCCCATGTCCTGTACAGCTTATTGCACAAGTAGCATTATCGGCATAAGTACCCGCACCAATGATCGGGCTATCACCTAAACGACCAAATTTTTTATTCGTCATACCTCCCGTACTTGTTGCAGCAGCAATATTTCCATTGCAGTCCATCGCTACCGCTCCAACTGTGCCAAATTTCTTTTCGCCTTGCTCAAATTTATCGTCAGAATGGTCTAAAAACACACCGTCCGTTTCAAGAGCTTGTTGTAATTGATCGTAACGAAACTGATCAAAAAAATATGCTTCATCCTCGATTTTTTCATTTACTGAAATCGCAAATTCTTGCGCACCATTCCCGGCAAGTAAAACATGTTCCGTTTGTTCCATTACTTTTCTAGCAAGAGAAATTGGATTTTTAACACCTTTCACTCCAGCGACAGCACCAGAAGTTTTGTCGCTACCATTCATGATGCTCGCATCCATCTCATGGGTACCATTGTGAGTAAAAACAGACCCTTTACCAGCATTAAACAACGGGTTATCTTCTAATGATTTAACCGTAGCTTCAACAGCATCCAAAGCAGATTTCCCCTCTTTTAAAAGTTGTTCTCCAGCTAACAAGGCAGCTTTTAATCCTTCTTTGTACGAGATTTCCTTTTCGGGAGTCATTAAATGAGGTAAAATAGTACCTGCTCCACCATGCAAGGCAATTGAATATTTCATGTGTAATTATTTAATTTTATATTATTTTATTGAAAAAGAATTACATGTTTCATAATTAAAGATAAAAATACAACTTTGATTTAAACTGTTTTCGATACTTTTTTTAATCCAATTCTTTTACGTTCGATGTCTAAAGATACAACTTCTACCATCAAATGTTCATGTATGGCAATGAAATCGGATGGATTTACAACATAAACATCGGCAAGTTGGGATTTATGTATTAAACCATTCTCTTTAATTCCAATATTTATAAAGGCACCAAAATCAGTCACATTTGTAACTATCCCTGGTAATTTCAATCCCATTCTGAGTTGTTCAATTGATTTTAGAGTCGCATCAAATTCAAAGACTTTGGCTTTTTTTCGAGGATCTCTACCTGGTTTTTTTAATTCTTCAATAATGTCATCAAAAGTAAATTTATCCACTTCTCGAAAATCATCGTAATTGATTTGTTCTATTAATTCTTTATTTCCCAATAAGTCTTGCAATGTACTTTTCAGTTTTTTTGCCATTTTTTCAACAACAGCATAGGATTCAGGATGAACAGCAGAATTATCCAATGGATATTCCGCAGCTTGTATGCGCAAAAAACCAGCAGCTTGTTCAAATGATTTTGCTCCCAAAGATTTTACTTTCATCAATTCTTTACGCGATTTAAACGTTCCAAAATCAGTCCGATGTTTTACGATGTTCTCAGCCAAAGTCGGACCTAAACCTGACACATATTGTAGTAGATAGGGTGACGCTAAATTCACGTCTACCCCTACTGTGTTAACAGCGGAGACTACTACATCATCTAAGGATTCTTTGAGTAAATTCTGATTTACTTCATGTTGGTATTGTCCAACACCAATTGATTTAGGATCAATTTTCACCAATTCAGACAGTGGATCTAAAAGTCGTCGACCAATTGAAACAGCACCGCGAACAGTGACATCGTAATCTGGAAATTCTTTTCGAGCAATTGGACTTGCAGAATATATTGAAGCTCCGTCTTCTCTAACGCTATACACTTCCACATCGCGATCGAATCTCACTTTACGAATTAAATTTTCTGTTTCTCTACCTGCAGTTGCATCACCAATGGCTATGGCTTCAATTTTATACATTTGTACTAACTGAGAAATCTTAGCACTCGCTTTATCTCGTTCGTTTTGTGGAGGATGAGGGTAAATTGTTTGGTTATTTAACAAATTTCCTTGTTCGTCTAAACACACCACTTTACATCCTGTTCTAAATCCAGGGTCAATTGCAAGTACGCGTTTAGCGCCCAAAGGTGAAGCTAACAACAATTGCTTAAGATTCACTGCAAAAACTTTAATAGCTTCTTTGTCTGATTTTATCTTTAATTCATTAAGAACTTCATTTTCAAGCGAAACAGAAAGTAATCTGGCGTAAGACTCTTTGCATGCTTCTTTTACCAATTCTCCTAAAGAATCACTTGTTTTTAAATAAATACTTTCCAGTAAATTGATGGCATCTTCTTTTAAAGGTTGCGCTTTAATGGTTAGAATACCTTCCTTTTCACCTCGGAAAATTGCTAAAAATCGATGCGATGGAACTTTTGATAATAGTTCAGAAAATTCAAAGTAATCTTTATATTTTTCGCCTTCTTCGGACTTTCCTTTTACAACTTTACTTACTAAGAGTGCTTTTCGCTGAAATAATTGTCGTAATCGAGCGCGAGTAACTTCATGTTCATTGATCCATTCTGCAATGATGTCTTTAACACCTTGTTGGACATCTTCTTCCGTCAACTCACCGTTCTTATTGAAAGACTGTACCATTCGAGAAAACTCACCGCCTTTTTGAGCCATCACCATTTTTGCCAATGGTTCTAAACCTAATTTTTTAGCTTTTTCAGCCCTTGTTACTCTTTTCGTTTTATAAGGTAGATACAAATCTTCTAACGTAATTAGATCGAATGTAGAAATTATTTTTTGAGTTAATACCTCAGTGATTTTCCCTTGTTCAGTGATTGCTTTAATGATGGTTTGTTGTCGTTGAATAGCATCTTTAAATTTTTTTGAAAATTCTCTAATTTGTTCAATTTGAAGTTCGTCTAGCCCTCCTGTTCGTTCTTTTCGATAACGTGCTATAAAAGGAATAGTTGCCCCTTCATTAAATAACTGAAGAGTGTTCTGTATATTCGTTTTGTCTAAATTAGTTTCCTTGACTACAAAATTAATTTCATCCATATTGTATTTATTTCATCAAAAGGTCGTTGTAAAATAGGTTGCGCATGCGAACAAAAAAAGATCTAATCAATTCTTCAGCGAAGACCAAGTATTTTAAAGTAAAGATATAACAAGGAATTGATTTTATATATTTGATGCAGAATTTAGTAAAAAAAAGTTCCAATTGATAACTTCACCAATGCATATACCCATTTTCTCCGTAACTAATTTTTGTAGATTTACTTTACTGCTTTTAGTTTTAAATTTAGTAAGTTGTAAAACGATACAACCGATTGAACCGACAATCAGTTATGCCACAACGAATTATGTGCAACCCCCATCTTTAATCACTCTACCCATTGAAATTCAATTGGATAATTATTTAAAAACAGCTGAAAAAAACATCCCAACTACATTTAAAGATGACAAACAACAATGTGAGGGCGTAAGTGTTTCGTATATTTTTGAAAGAAACCCAATAGAAATTGGTAATGCCACTAATAAACTTTTATTAGAATTGTCAGGTAAATATGGAATCAAAATTAGTTATTGTCCTAAATGCACAAACCTATTGAATGAAAACGGGAATTGCATTGTTCCAAGGGTATCTGCAAGTTGTGGGATGAATGAGCCAATGCGAAAAATAAAAATTTCCACCTCTACAGCACTTACGATCACTTCAGATTATAAAATAAAATCTCAAACTACTATTAATGATGTAACATCGGAAGACAAATGCGAGGTCACTTTTTTAAAATACGATGCTACCGCTCATTTAGAAAAAGAAATGAAAAAAGCCTTATTGGATGTTACAAAAGATTTAGATCAAAAAATAGAAAGTTTTGCTTTAGAAAAAGAGACTCAAACTATTTGGAAACAATTGAATGAACCAATTGATTTAGGTGGAGGTTTGGGATATTTCTATTTATCTCCTAAAAAAATAAGTAAATCAGACATCCAATTCAATGCTTCGAAAGTTCAATTACAACTTCAATTGGAAGCTTTCCCTAAAGTTGAACTTGAAAAAAGAGCAACAATTGTTGAACCACTTCCATTAATCGAAAATTCACAGAGCACAGATGGATTCAACATACATTTAGACATCAAAGGTTTATATAGTTCTTTTAATGAGATACTTAAAAAAAGTAGTGATAAAAAAGAACTAACATTAAAAAAGAATAAACTCGTTATTGACAGTGTACGAATTTGGGGCGCTTCGGGTCAAAAACTAAGTTTTAAAGTTGCTTTCAGCGGTGATAAACAAGGATCACTTTTTTTCGTTGGAACTCCAATATATGATTCTAAAACAGAAGAAATTAGTTTTCCTGATTTAACTTTTGATATCGCAACAAAAAATAAATTATTAAAAAGTGCTAAATGGTTGTTTGATGATTTAATCACCAATAAAATAAGAGAAATGGCGCATTATAATATGGGTAAAGAATTGAAAAATCAACGAATAATACTCGAAAAGGAATTGAATCGATCAATATCAAAAGAGATAACACTAAAGACAAAAATAAACACGTTTCAAATTACAGCTATCGTTCCTGAAGCCGAAAAACTTAGAATTTCATCGAAAGCAACAGGAACGTTTAGTGTATTGATTAAATAATAGTGTTTTAACCATAATTAAGCTAAATAACTTTTTAACATTTTACTACGAGAAGTATGTTTCATACGTCGAATCGCTTTTTCCTTAATTTGGCGCACTCTTTCTCGTGTAAGATCGAATTTAACACCAATTTCATCCAATGATAATGGGTATTTTCCATTGAGTCCAAAATATAATTTTACCACCTCACCCTCTCTAGATGTAAGCGTAGAAAGAGAACGTTCAATGTCTTTTCTGAGTGATTCTTTTTCCAAATCATTGTCTGGGGTATCAAAGCCATCATTAGGCAATACATCATACAAACTAGAAGAAGATTCATCACCTTCCATTAAGGG